>NZ_FOTL01000031.1 GCF_900114585.1 Methanobrevibacter olleyae
AGATATTGCCACTATCTTTCCAAGTGGAATATCTATATCTATATCTTTTAAATTGTGTACTTTTGCTCCTCTAACTAAAATTGCATCTTTATACATGATAAAACCTTAAAATAAAAGAGTTATGATTAATTTGAAAATAATTAGTTTATATTAATATAAAATAATAATTAGCTTATAAATATAAATTAGCTTATATTAATATAAAATAATAATTATCTCATAAATATAAATTAGCTTATATTAATATAAAATAATAATTATCTCATAAATATAAATTAGCTTATATTAATATAAAATAATAATTAGCTTATAAATATAAATTAGCTTATATTAATATAAAATAATAATTATCTCATAGATATAAATTAGCTTATATTAATATAAAATTATAAATTAAAATTTTAATCCAATACTTAAATTAAAAAAATATTGTTTAAAAAATAAAAAAAGAAATTTTTTCCAATTTTGAATTAGCACAAAACTGAGAAAAAATTTTAATCTTGGTTTTAGCTTGCCAAAGACAAGAAAAAGAACTGAGTTTATTCTTCAGTTCCACGACCAGCAAGCTCTTCATTGAGTTTGTATAAAATTGATTTGTTGTCACCAGCTAATTTAAGTTTAGCTAAGTTATCCATAGCATTTTCTTCTTCTTCAACTTGTTCTTCAACAAACCATTGTAAGAAGTTGTTAGTTGCATGGTCTTTTTCTTCAATAGCTAAATTTACTAAATCATCGATTAAGCCAGTAACCATTTGTTCATGTTCTAAAACATGTTCAAATGCTGAAAGGGGAGAATCCCATTCAGTTTGTGGAGCATCAATTGTAGTAAGAGTTACTCTTGCTCCTCTTCTAATAATATAATCATAGAATTTCATTCCATGATCTAATTCTTCTGTAGCTTGTACTCTCATCCAGTTAGCAAAACCAGATAAGTCAATGTCTTCAAAGTAAGCTGCCATAGATAAGTATAAGTATCCAGAGTATACTTCTGCATTTAATTGAGCATTTAATGCTGCTTCCATTTTTTCATTTACCATTCTAACACCTTATAACAAAATAAATACTATTAAATTAATCATCAATGACATATTAATAAATACCATTAAATTAATCATTAAAATGATAATTTAATAAATAAAAAAAATAAAAAAATAAATTTAAAATTATTCTTCTACGAAATCTTCTTTTCCTGCACCACATAATGGGCAAAGCCAATCATCAGGTAAGTCTTCAAAAGCAGTTCCTGCTTCAATGCCATTATCTGGGTCACCAACATCCGGATTGTATTCGTATCCACAAATATCACATACAAATACCATATTTTCACCTTTTTACTTTTAAATATTAATATTAATAAGAATTAATTATTATATTCAGTATAAAAATCTTATTAAAAAAATCTAAGAACTTATTGTTTTCTGAACATTTTTTTAACTGCACCACATAAAGGACATTTGAAATCTTCTGGTACATCTTCCCAAGCGGTTCCTGCAGGAACATTTCTTCTTTCTTCACCAGTTTCAGTGTCATATATGTATCCGCAAACACTACATTTGTATTGAGCCATAATCTTACCTCCAATAAATAAAATTTATTTTAATTTTAAAAATATATTATTATAATTAAATAATATACTATTATTTTAATTTTAAAAATATATTATTATAATTAAATAATATACTATTAATTTTAATTTTAATAATATATAAATTGTTTCATTTTATTACAACTTATTTTGATTAAGCTTAGAATGATAACTAATTAAATAAATAAGATAGAATAGGATTAAATTTGAAAAAATAATAAAAAAAGATAAAAAATATAAAAAAAGAATAAAAAAGAATAAGAAATATAAAAAAAAGAGAAAAATAAAAAAGAATAAAAAAGAATAAAAAAGAATAAAAAATATACAAAATGAGAAAAATAAAAAAGAATAAAAAATATACAAAATGAGAAAAATAAAAAAGAATAACTAAAATTATTTTACTAAAATTATAGGAACTTTAGAAACTTTTAAAGCATTTTTTGCTACACTACCAATCTTAGAATAATCTATTTCCTCACACTTATCCATAGATTTACCATAAGCTCCAAAAACAGCAATATCCGGATTGATTTTTCTTATCATAGTTGCCATGTCTTTAATGGGATCTGCAGTAATAATATGTTCCACTACAACCACGTCTTTCTCTTTTCCTTTAGCTGTAATATCGTCTAAAACTGCTCCACCAGCATCATCTAAATCATCATATGAAAAATTAAGAGCAAAATCCATCACATATAAAGCAGAGATTTTAGCATCATATTTACTTGCTAAATCAATAGCTAAATCTACAGCTTTATTCCCACAATTAGAACCATCACTAGCTACTAAAATATTTTTAAACATATTATCATCACGAAATTACTATAAAAATAATTAAAAATCTTTTCATAACAAATAACTGAAGATTTTTTCATAAAAAAATAATTAAAAATCTTTTCATAACAAATAACTGAAGATTTTTTTATAAAAAATAATTGAAAATAATAGGATAATTAAAATAAGCAAATTATTAAAATTATTTAATATAAAAAATAAGATATAGTGATTACATCAAGTAATCAGCATGACAGAATCCTATAAAGTCATCCACTAAGTTATTTACATCTTCACTATCATCTAAAAGCATACCTTTATCAATAAATATAGCCCTATTACTTAATTCTCTAATAAAGTCTGTATTGTGTGAAACCATTACAATAGTAGTGCCGAACTCTTTACATATTCTTTTAAGTGAGTTTGTTACAGTTCTTAATGTTTTAGGATCTAAATCTCCAAATGGTTCATCTAAAAGTAAAATATCTGGTTTAGATACAAGTACAAGTGCAAGCATAGCTCTTACTTTTTGACCACCAGACAATTCATAAGATTTTCTTGCTAAAATGTCTAATGGTAAATCAAGTGCCTCAAATAAATCTTTTACTTCTTCTTTAATTTCAGTCTCTGGAAATTTAGGGAATAATTCTTCTAAAATTGAAGGGTCAAGGCCAATTTGTTCAAGACGTGCTTTAGCTTCCCTTTCAGGTAAATCAGTAAGCTGATATAAAGCATCTAATAAGATATTTGGAAGGCCTAATTCCTTAGCTCTTTCTTTTGCTTCTTCAACCATATCCCATCTTTTATATCCTAGTTTAACCGCCAATTGATTTTGAATAGTAGCATAATACATTAAAGCAAATTCTTGATGCATGAAACCTAAGTTTCTTCTAATTTCCATCCTATCAAGACCTGCCTCTTTAATATTTACCCATGTAGTTTCAACTTCACCATCATTATTTTTATCAAGTTTAAATAAAACATCCCCTTCATCCGGTACATCAAGTCCACCTAACATACGAAGAAGAATTGTTTTACCTGCACCACTTGGACCTACTAAAGATAGGGCATTTCCTCTTTTTACATCAAATTTAATGTCTCTAATATGTAAAACATCTTTACCTTTAAGTAAATAGAATCTTTTATCTAGATTGCATGCTTTAATAAGAGTTTCATCAGTGGATTCGAGGGTTACGTCAATAGGGTCTTCAATATCAGATAAGAATTCATCTACAATCTCATCAACATCCCCTTCTTTTGCAATTTCACCATTTTCTAAAAGAATAAGTCTATCTGCTAAGAATTTATGAATTTCAGGTAAGTGTGAAACCAAGACAATTGTAATGCCTAATTCTTTATTAATTTTTTTAACTGCATTTAAGATTTCTTGTTTAGTTTTAGGACATGCCATTGTAGCAGGTTCATCAAGAAGCATAACTTTAGGCTTTTTAGCTAATTGACGAGCCATAATAAGTCTTTGTTTTTCACCACCACTTAATACAGAAGCTAAATGGTCTGCTTTTTCTTTAAGTCCTACAAGTTCTAGTAATTCATATGCTTCTTTATCAAATTGATTGTGAGCTTCTTCAAATTCAGTATTTGCTTCATCACCATATTTTGCACCATATAATTTTCTTACAACATTATCAAGGGCAGTTTCAGGCCAAATACCAAAAGATCTTTGAAGATGAATAGCAGTTTCTTTTTTAACTTGATTAAAATAAAATTGAGAGGAATCTGGCTTTAAGGTGTATCTGTCTATTTTAACTTCACCTTCATCAAATTTTTCCACCCCTCTTAAGATTCTCAAGAGAGTTGTTTTACCAGAACCACTTGTTCCTAAAATACCTACAATTTCTCCTTGTTTAAATTCAAGATTAATATTTTTAAGGGCATCTATTTCTTCCCCATTATCTAATTTATATGATTTAGAAAGGTTTTTAATACTTATCATATACATCACGATTTATTTTATAAATGATTTTTTATTTATTAAAATAATTAATTTTTATTTATTATAAAAATTATTTTTTATTAAAATTTAAATTAATTTTTATTATATTAGAACAATTAATTTTTATTAAAATTTAAATTAATTTTTATTTATTAGAACAATTAATTTTTTTGAAAAATTTTTAATTAATTATCAATTAATCATACACTATTATACTATTATATTAACATTATATTTAAAACCTTTTTTATTTTTCTTTCAAAAAGTTATTTTATTATATAAATTAGAAAAATCTTAGTGATTTTAAAAATAAATTTTATAACTAAAATTTGATAAATATACTAATAAGTTTATTATTTATAAAAAATTAATTTGAAAATAAATTTGGAGAAATGAAAATGTCATTTAGTTTAGAAAGTATTGGGATTAAAGCTGGAGGAAAATATGAAACTATCTACACCACAATGAATAAAGCTGGTGAAGTGGATGCTGCTCCAATTGGATTAAAATGTATTGATGATTATGCAGTACTTGCACGTATATTTGAAGGTAGTAAAACCTTAAAAAACATTAAAGAAACTGGTATTTTTGTTGTAAATATAACAAGTGACCCTCATGTATTTGCACGTTCATTATATGGTAATTTAGAAGAAGAGGAATTTGTCCGTGATGGGGATATTGCTTATTTAAAAAATACTGATGCCTACTTTATTGCACTTGTTAAATCAATAGAAGATAAAGAAATTGATAAAGACCATGTTAATGATGGTGCTAAATTCAGTATTATTAATGCAGAATCTTTAAAGATCATAATCAATAAGCAAGGTGCAAAAGCTCTTAATAGAGGAATATTTGCATTTTTAGAATCTCTTGTTGATTTTTCAAGAATTGATATAATTGATGAAGAAAAAAAAGAAGAGTACATCAATCGTTTTAAGGAAAATGAAAGACTTATTGATGTTGTAGCAGAAGGAGAGCTTAAAGAAGCAATGAAAGATTTAAAAGAAAAATTAATTGAAAAAGGTCTAGATTTATAAATTTAAATCTTTATTTTAAAAAAAACAATACAAACTAAAAAAAAAAAACATACTAAACCCTTATAAACAATTATACAAAGTATAATTAATTAAATCAGTATAGATAGATGATTAAAAAAATAAAAAAAGAAAACAAGCTAAAATAGTATAAATGATTATTCCATAAAAAACCACTCAACTTTTTAAAACTAAAATTTTATCATTAATTTTAAAATTAAAAAACTATAAATCCATTTATTTATTAAAGCCTTTTTTAAAAATAAAAAATAAAAATAAAATACATTTAAAAAAAATCTTTATATCTTTCTAAACATACCTTATTTCTTATTTTAAATAAAAAAAAACTAAATTTATTGTTCTATGATTTTATTCCTCTTCATCTTTACCTTTCTGACGGTTATAACCAACAAATAACAATAACAAAGCCAAAACAGAAATACCAGCTAATTGAAGATAATTTATAGATTTACTTACTAAATCATTCCTCTCATCAATCTCATAAGCATCAGGATCAGTAGCAGAACTGCCACCATCACTAGGGCTGCTAGCACTAATACCAGGACTGGATGTTCCACCAACACCAGGAGCAGTATCCCTATCAGAACCAATCACACTATTACTGCTAGGATTAGACCCATTACTAGAAACGCCACTACTTTTATTATTATCATTAGCACTATTAGTTCCACCAGAACTACCATTAGTATTCCAAGGAGCTGTGCCATTACCTTTATTCTCAGTTAAGCCAGTACCATTAGAATCATCATGATAATACTTAGGAACAATAATATTAGGTACAATACTTTTATGGTTTTTTAACCAATCAGGTAAGTCATCCTCACTTAAAGTATTCTTAAACTGCCCATCAGTGTTATTACGAATGGTACAATTAATATTTTTACCTAGACGAACAGCACGATTACCACTATTATAATTAGTATTTAACACATTATTCGCAATAATTGAATTAACAACTAAAGAATCAGTACCAGATAAAGAAACAGCATAACGACCATTAGTTGTCACATTATTATACTGAATATTATAGCTATGGTTACCTTTAGTATTCTGTGAATAACTAATACCATAAATATTATTATTAGCACTATAATTACCAATATTATTAACTATAATAGTGTTATTCCAAATCAAATCATCAGAATCCTGTACTTCAATACCAGCAACCAAAGCCCAATAATGTGTACTAGCAAGGCCAGTTACATTAATGAAATTACTGATAATATCAATCTTAGTAGCACCATAATAATTTTGAGAATAAATACCAATATTCGGGCCAAAATTAGCACTACTAATATTATTATAAGCAATTTTAACATTATAAGATGGTCCATTCACCTGAATAGGATATGCAGTACCCATACCAGTACGACCGCCAGTAGTACGAATATGAATCTGATTATTTAATATAGTAACATCATTTGCAAAATACAAATCAATACCTTGAAGATAGTTATCTTTACCATCCTTACTATCAAAATCCTCACTATAAATACTGTTCTTCTCAATTACAGCATTATTACAAGCATAGATAATAATAGTATCTAAAGTAGGATAGTTAGTACCTCCACCATTAACATAAGAAGATATTTTATTATTTGATAATATTAGATTATCACATCCTTGTGCAACAAAGGAAGCAACAGCATCCATACTAACACCACCATAAATATCAGCTGCCCAGTTAACAGAACGTAAAGGTAAAGAAGTATTTAGATTGTTACCATAAATTATAGCATTATCTGTTTGATCAATAAAGATACCATAATCCCAGCCACCTTTCAAATTGTTAGCTAGAAAGTTAAATGTATTGTTAGCTAAAGTAAGGTTTTGAATCTTATTTCCACTACTACCTTCGCTATAAACACAAAAACCATTAGTAGCCTCAGGAACAGAATAATTCATACTACAATTAAATATAATACAATTATTCCCCAAGACCAATATACCAGCATAATCGTTATTAGCAAACTCTTGATTTAAGAGAAAGTTAAGTCCAGTAAGCATAATATTATTAGACTCAAGACAAAATACAGTGTTTGTTAATAATGAATTATTACCAATAAGCTTAACATTAGGTGACTTAATATCTATAATACCTTTATCAATAAACTCACCATTAAAGACTAAAATAGAACCTTCAAATTCCTCCTTTAATACCCCATCAATAAAATATGATGTGAAATTATTAGAATCAACATAATAAACAGAATCATTATTAGAACCTTTTAAACCAGTACAACCAGCACTTAAATCATTACCAGAACCTTTTAATGAATCTTTAGAAACTGTTTTTAAATCTGATTCCTTTAAAGAATCTTTAGATTCAACATCATCCTCAACAGCACAATTATCATATTTAGAAGAAGAATAATCAGAACACAAAACACAATTATCCTCAGCAGTATCCTCACTTAAATCAGATGAAGAAGTAAATCTATCAACACTAACATCCCCACCAAATGAAGAAGAAATATTATCATCACTAATGTCAACTGCAGAAACAGAAGAGAAAGAAAACAACAATATTGTTAAAACCAATGAAGATAACAGAATATATTTATTAATCTTTTGCATTTTAAGTCCAACTACCAAATCATTTTATCTTTTTTATATATTCTAAAATATATGTTAAAACTATAAAAAAACAATAATAAAAAATACAAGAAAAAATAATACAAAAAGAGATTATTAAAACCTATGGAATTTAGATTAAGTTCCTATTATATTATTTCCCAAATAAAAAATCATTAATAATTTTTTTTACAAATCAAACATATAATTTTAAATATAAAATATACTTAAAGTTTAAATAAACAAAATAAAATTCGCCTATTTTTTCCTTTTCTTAAAGTTTAAATAAACAAAAATAAAATTCGCCTATTTTTTCCTTTTCTTAAAGTTTAAATAAACAAAATAAAATTCGCCTATTTTTTCCTTTTCTTAAAGTTTAATAAATTTTTATAAAAATTTATCCAATATTCTAATCATAATAGATTAAAATAAGAATTTAAACATAATAATTTAGAGTCCAAAAGAAAAATAAGTAATTAAAAATAGAATAAAATAAATAATTCTCCTCTATTTAAAACTACCAAACTAAATTTTTTTATATATAAAAAAATTTTATCAAGTTTTTTAAAGTTTTGAAACTAAATAAATTACTAATTTTTTAAATAAACCCCTTTTTTATAATAAAAGAAATTTATTTATTATTCCAACCATAATAAAGAATGATTAGAATAAGAAATAAATCTAAATTATCAAATAAAAGATTCTAAAAACCTGATTAATAAACTAAATTATCAAATAAAAGATTCTAAAAACCTGATTAATAAACTAAATTATCAAATAAAAGATTCTAAAAACCTGATTAATACTTTAAAAAATAAAAAAAATAAGAGAAAAATGTTAATTTTTCCCTATTTTTTAACAGTTATTTTTACTTTTTTACTTAATGCTTTGAAGTATTTGCTTCCTGAGAACTTAATAGTTCCAGTGTATTTACCTTTTTTGCTTAATTTAACTTTAAAAGTAGCAACACCCTTTTTATTGGTTTTTACAGTATAAGTCTTCTTAGCAAGCTTAAGCCTAAGTTTAGTATTCTTCAACACCTTTCCTTTATTGTCTTTAAGTGTAACAGTTAATTTTTTAACTTTAGCTTTAACTTTAAATGTTTTAGCTTTACTCTTAATTTTAGGCTTTGCCTTACTCACAACCACTTTAGAACTTACACTAGAAGCAAAATAATCACCATCACCATCAAATTTAACACTAACAGCATAAGCTCCAGGAACCAATGTAGCAACATTAAAACTAACTTCACCTTTACTATTAGTAGTTAATATCCTACTAATAGACCCCACCTTAACAATTAGTTTCTTACCAACTAAAAGATTACCATTTTTATCAGCAAGAGTAATAGCGAGTTTCTTAGCAACATTATAAGTAGCACTAACTTTAGGAGCTGTAAGTTTAGTAGCAGTTTTAGAAGGACCTAGAGGAGTAGTATTAGTGCTGTTAGTATCATTTACAACCTCATCAGTAAAATTAAAGAATTTACTACCATTAACTGGATTGTATGATTCATTACCAAGATAACTTACAAAAATAGTAAGCTCACCACTTAAACCACCAATAGTAACTTTACCATTTTCATCAGTAGTAGCATTTTGCTCATCTCCACCATTTACACTGTATTTAACAGTAGCACCAGCAATAGGAGCACTAGCATTATCAGTTAAAATAACTACAACAACACCTTTATCAGGTGAACTAATATCAACAACACTATCAACAGCAAGAACCTTAAGCTTAGTAGCATTTAAATAATTATGAGCAAAATCACCTACAGAATTTACACTAGTATTAGCATCAAAATCATAATCACAATCCTCAATAGCACAGTAATCAGTAAATTCAATATCTCCAGGAATATCAACAACACCACTAAAATTACAATTAGAGAAATTACAATCATAGAAATAAATACCATCCTGATCTATAAAATCACCATCTTTAAAAACAATAGAATCAGCAACAATATTATCAAAACTACAATTATTCAAAAAAACCCTACCATACTTATAAACAGTAAACAAAGAATTTACACTATTAACATCCTTAAACTCACAATTATCAAAAGTTAAATTATAAGTAACACCAAATGGTGTCTCTTCTAAATTCTCAATTTCAGCAATACCTTTCGCAATATTTATACTTGAATTAACAAAAGTACAATTAATGAAATTAGAATTCATAGTTACATTCGCAACATTAATAGTAAAATTAATAAATGTTAATATAGGAGTAGGATCACCGAATGAATTTACAGTAGTTCTAAGTGAAGTAAAAATAGCATCTTTACTTTGAGCTATAAAAGTAACACTTTTACCTCGATTAGAAAAAATATATTTATAATCCCCATCTGCAAGATAAATAATTCCATTATTATTTATACGGGCATAAGCCATAAATAACCCCTCATTATCTATAAATGACCCTATTGGTACTCCATATGCTTGTTCCCAACTTTGACCATCAACATCTTCATAGGAATTTGTTGATGAAAGATTGACATAAATTACATCATGAGGCAAATTATCTCTAAGAATATTTTTAGAGGATAATTTAATATTATTTTCAGAATCAAATAATTCTTCAGATACAACTACATTATTTGAAGTCACAGGATTATTAAATGTATTATTTGTTCCAAGATTAGTCTGATAGCAATTAGTGAAGTTATTAAATGAAAATGTGTAATTTCCACTAAGTTGCACAGTATCAGAACTAGTTAAAGTATGATTAATAAAACTATTATTACAAATTATTACTTTAGGTATTCCTGCAGTAATATTTTCATACCCCTGACTATACGCAGCAATTGCTTGACCAGTTTTAGCAACATTATGAATAAAAGTAGAATCAAAAACTTTTAATAATCCACTATTCATAGCAGAAATTGCACCACCAGTTCCAGTAGAAGGAGTCTCATTAGTATTACCACATAAATTTGTATTATTTTCAAAAGTACAATTACTAATAGTTATATTATAAGCAGAACCCCAATTAGAACATCCAATAGCACCACCACCAGCACTAGTATGACACTTGTTTTCTTTAAAGATAGAATTATATACTCTTAACTTACTGTAGGTATATAATGCTCCACCATTCCAACCAGCAACATTAGCAGTAAAATTAGAATTATTAATTACAGTTTGAGCATTACTATGAGTATGAATTGCACCTGCCCACCATGCAGCAGAATTATTAATAAACTCAGAATTATTAACACTTAAAATTCCACAATTATTAATTGCACCAGGTTCAACACTAGCAGAATTATTAATAAATTTACACTCATCAACATTCATTACAACACCAGTTACAGTTCCTGCTTTATAATTACTTACAACACCATAACCTGCAGAAGAATTAGTAATATTACAAGCAATAAGACTCATAGTACCATCAGTATTATAAATCACAGCATTACGACCAGTACCTGCACTAATATTATAAAAACTACAATTTTCAAACACATTAGTACCTGCTAACTGAAGAAGATTACTAACATTCATATTCCTAAATTTAACATTAATAAAAGTAATGGTCAAAGCAGAATTCTCATTTAAAAAAGGAACTCCAGTATAAGTCCCAGTAATATAACTACTATCAGTACCAATAATAGTAGCACTATTAGTGAAATTAATTTGATTTGTAGGAACATAACTAGTACCAGTTAAAGTAATAATTTTATCACCAGATGACTCACATGCTCCTTCTAAAACATCCCAATTAGATGCATTTACTGGGGTTCCTCTAGTTAAATTTACATTTTCTTTATTATTGTCTATTTCAACAGCATTTGATTCTTCATTTATTTGTTCTTCTGCTGCATCATCAGATACAGTTGTTATAGCTTCAGTTGAAACACTATCACTTACATCCTCTTGGACACTATCTAAACTAACAGCATCATCAACAGAACCACTAACAAAATCGGTTGATACATCTTCAGCTGCACTTACAGTCCCTATGAAACAACAAAGAAGAACTAATAAAATTGCAAAAAATTTTATATTCTTTATCTTCATATAAATTCCCTCATAAAAATTTTTTTAACATAAAAATTTACAAAGCTTTTTTTTAATTTATCAATTTTCATAAAGAAAGATAAACTAAAAATCCAATTTTAAAATAAATTATTCAAAAGATATAATCTCTTTATATGTTTATAATGAAATAAACATAAAAAAATATTACAAAACCTATAATTTTTTTTAATAAAAACTTAGTAAAAAATGGATAAAAAACTAAGTTTTTATAAAATCAACTTGAATTATACTGACAAAATTTTATATTTTATCAAGCCAGATTAATAATTATTAAAATTGATTTTATAATACTATATATAGATATAGATATATTTAAATATTACTAAATTAATTTAACAATAAATTTTTCTTAAAAATAAGACTATTTATAATATAAACCACTTAAAAAATAAAAAAATAAAAGAAGCTAAAATATTATGACCAATTATACCAAAAATGATGAATAGAAATTATAAAAAAATAACTAAATCATTTTATTGTAAATATAGTTTTAAAAAAAGAAAAATACAAAAAAAGCAATATTGAAATTAATAATAAATGCAATATAAGTATGAAAAGGCTAAAATGGTAGCAAAGAAAGAATATACTGAATTTAGGCCAATAAAAAGATAAAAATCATCCCTCTGATTTCGATAATTATTAGAAAATCTAGAAGAAATAAAATAGTAAAATATAAAAAAATCTAGTTTTTTAAAGGTTTTATCATTTTTCTCTATAAAAAAATATAAGAAAATGAAATAGAAAAAATTCAGTTGTCAAAAATTTTTTAAAAACTGTATCTTATGGAAAAATAGAAAAAAATTATAACATTGATGCAATCTTTTAAAATTAGAAGAATACCTTATAAATAATCATTCTAAATCTTGAACACATAGATAAATGATAAAAATAAATAATTAAAAATTATCAAACAAAAACAAACAAAAATAAATAATTAAAAATTATCAAACAAAAACAAACAAAAATAAATAAAAAAATTAAATATTTATTGGATAAAATTCAGTATATTCAGAGTTTCGCTCTATTGGAACTCTATCTAAATCTTTTACTATTTTACTTAGGTCTTTTATACTTGCATTTACACCATCTGGAGCTCCAGAAGCTTCAGATAATTCATCTCCACCTAAAGTTCCACCTAAGTCATTTGCACCTGCCATAAGAGAAACTTGTGCAAATCTAAAACCCATTTTAACCCAAGAGACTTGAATATTTGGAATAATGTCTCTAAACATTAATCTTGCTACTGCATAAAGCTTTAAATCTTGAGTACCAGTAGCTCCTAAATCCCTTTGGCCTTCTAAAAAGATTGGAGAATATTCATGCATAAAAGTCATTGGAATAAATTCATTAAATCCACCAGTTTCTAGTTGGATTTCTCTTAAAATATCTAAATGCCTAACTCTTTCTTCCATAGTCTCTACATGACCATACATCATTGTAGCAGAACCTGTAATACCTGCTTCATGAGCTATTTTAATTATATCTATCCAATCTTGTGTATTAACTTTTTTAGGACAGATAATCTCTCTTGACCTATCTGATAAAATTTCAGCAGCAGTTCCAGGTAATGTACCTAAACCTGCTTTTTTTAATACTTTAAATGCCTCATCTACAGGGATTTGACTATTTAATGCAGCATCCCTAACCATAGTAGGAGAAAATCCGTGAATTTCTACTTTGGGATAATGAGATTTAAGTAATTTTAAAATATGCTCATAGTATTCAATAGTTGCATCTTCAAGTACACCACCCATAACACAAAATTCACGAGCACCATCAGAAATTGCACCTTTAGCTTTTTCTAAAATACCTTCATCATCTAATAAATAAGCTTCCGGATTATTTGCATCTTTACCAAAAGCACAGAAACTACAACGTATATGGCAAATATTTGTGAAGTTAATATTACAATTATTAATAAATGTAACTTTATCTCCAACTATTTCTTCACGTACTGCATCTGCAGTAGCTAAAAGTGGATAGATCTCAGAGCCTTTTAGCTTCATTAAATAATTCCCATCATCAACTGATATAGGCTCATCAAAGGCACTATCTAATATTTTCTTGAGTTTAGATGCTACATTAATTCTATTATACATAATTTTAAATCAGTCCTATATTACATATAAACTTTTCTATAAAATTTATAAAATAATTAATTTAAATTAGTTAAATTAATTGATTTTAACTTAAAATTGATTAAATTATTAATAAAGAAAAGATAATTTTTATAATTAATTTAAGTTAAAAATTAGATATTTTTAGATGAAAATGTTCATTTTTATACATGATAATTTTTTTATTTTTTTAAACTGTTATTTAATTTTTTGGATTTGTTGAAATCCTATTTAAAATATATTATAGCTATGTTTTTAAAGAATTTCTACAAGATCTGGAACATTGGAAATTCCTAAAAATCTTAGGAATCTCACTTGAAAATTCAATTACCTTCACAAATTTAAAGATTAAATTAAATCCAAAAGGTTTTTAATTGGATAAAAATTCTAAATTTTGATAGCATTTTTATAATATCCTTTAAATATTTCACTATAATAAATCTGAAGCCATCATTTCATCACATTAAAAAAAAAAAACATTGAGCATAGTTTCTAAAATAATTATAAAAATAATAGAAAAATTAGATTATCATTATAAATCATTATTAGTATAAAAACTCATTTTAAAAATTATTATTTAAAAAAAAATAGAAAATAGTCTAGATTATTTAATTAAGTTTTAAATTTTTACTTAATTTTAAAACTTTTAAAAAAAAATAAGGAAAAAAGATAAGGGGTGTTTAACACCATTATCTTTTTTTATTTGATTTTTATTGAGTTTGTTATTTTTGCTTTACCATATTGTGTGTAAAGATTGTATTTGCCTTTTTTTAGGTTTCTGATTTTTAGTGTTGCGATTCCTTTTTTATTGGTTTTGATTTTATATGTTTTTCCTCTGAATCTAAATCTTACTGTCTTTCTAGCTAGTGGCTTTCCTTTAATGCTTACTAACTTAACATAGAATTTTATTGTTTTTCTTTTCTTCTTTACAATATTTTTAGCAGTCAATACAGGTTTAACAGTGATTTTATTCTTTTTAACAAATTTACCATACTTTGTGACTATTGTATAGGTTTTTGGTTTTAGTTTTATTTTTAGGCTTGCATAACCATTCTTGTTTGTTTTTTTGATGTAGGTTTTTCCAGCTATTGTAAATTTAACTATCTTTCCAGCACCAACATGCTTACCATATACATTGATTATTCGCACTCTAAATGTTCCACCTCTAAAATAGATTTTAAGGTTTTTATTTTTTGTTATAGGTGAATCTAAAATGTTTAAAGTAGTTACAATAGTACTTGGACCATATTCACTATTACCATTAAAACTAGCTATAACCTTATATTTTCCAGCTTTCTGTTTAAGGGTTAATGTTGCATAACCTTTACTGTCTGTTGAAACTATCTCTAATATGAATGTATCAGGGAGAATGGGTTAATGTTGCATAACCTTTACTGTCTGTTTGTATATCATATTTTTTGTTTGCAATTGTTATTTGGATGTTTTGATATATTAAAGGGTTTCCTTTGTAGTTTGTTAGTTTTATAGTGTATTTAGTACCATCATTATAAAACATATAAACCTTACTAGCACTTAGATAAGAATCACCAGTTATAGTCAAATAATTAGTAAACTCAGTACCGTCCTTATCAAATTTCATTGTAATTTCGTGCTTTCCATTGTCTAAATTATAAAAAGTAACATAACCATCATTTATCAAACCACTCTGAATTTCATTACCATTTTCATAGTAATAAACCCCATAATCACTATCTCTGTAGTAGATTAGATTATCAACTTTGACCACAGCTGTATTTTTAGGACGATAAATAACAAAAAAACATGCAGATACATCAGTATTGTTTTTATACAAATAAATAGCATCCCCATAATACTTAGCACTATTATTAACAAAAGAACAATAACTTAAAAGACCATTATCACCATCCCAAGCAACAGCACCACCACGATCATTAGCATGGTTATTAACAAAATAGCAAGAACTTAAAGCACCATTATCAGCCTCCCAATAAACAGCACCTCCATCATAATTTACATGGTTATTATTAAAAGAACAAACTTCTAAAGTGCCATTATAACCAGGCCAATAAACAGCACCTCCATAATATTCAGCATGGTTATTAGTAAAAGAACAAGCACTTAAAAGACCATAGTCACCATCCCAAGCAACAGCACCACCAAATCGATCAGCTCTATTATTAACAAAAGAACAATCTTTTAAAACATTATAACTATTACCCAAATTAACAGCACCACCAAACCCATTAGCATGGTTATTAGTAAAAGAACAAGCACTTAAAGTACAATTTTCACCAGACAAACTGATAGCACCACCATGCTCACCAGCATGGTTATTAGTAAAAGAACAAGCACTTAAAAGACCATTATCACCCCACCAATTAACAGCACCACCCCAATAATTAGCATGGTTATTAACAAAGGAACAGCTACTCATATTACCATATTCACCATCCCACTTAACAGCACTACCAGACTCAGCATGGTTATTAACAAATGAACAACTGCTCATCTTACCATAAGTTCCATTCCAATAGATAGCACCACCATCATAATCATTAGTGATATTGGCATTTATGAATTTTATATTTTTTAATGTGACATGATTGCCAGTTATATTGAGTATTTTTGTTGATAATTTTCCATCAAGTACATGGTTTTTACCATCAATAGTTATGCGTTTGTTAATAACTATCTCCGAATTACCAGGTGAATAACTATAATCTTTATCTAGAGTTATTACAGCTCCTGGTTTTGCATCGTTGATTAGTTTTTGTAAATCTTTGAATGATGAACCTGGGGCTTTTAAGTTATCCTCATTCATTTCAACATTGGCAACATTAACATCATCATCTTTTCCTTCAGCTTCTGAAGCTATTGGACTATCCTCCTTTGGTTCAACCTTGAGGTTTTCTTCCACTATTTCTCCAGCATCTATAGTTGCTGTATTTTCATTTAAACCTATTTCCGACGTTGTATTATCTTGTGCTGAAACAGCAGCAACCGATAAAAACATTAAAAATAGAAACAATATTACAATTTTATTTAAATTGCTAACCATTTTTATTACTCTCCGATTTTATTTGTTCATTTAATTAAATAAAATTAAGCACATAAATATGTATAACTAATTAATAATAATTCTATACAACCATCTATAAATAATTAACCATTCCGAATAAAGATTGGCTCTCTTGAAATCATTACTTTCTAATTGAATTAATCATAGATGATGTAAATCAAGGATTGAATTCAGCTTCTTTATTTAATAAATTAGTAGTTATTTCAATATAAACTGAATTTAAATTATTTTAAAAACTTTATATTCAATTTTAATCAAATTAAAAATTTTTTTTTAATCTATAGGTGTCCGCCAAAAATATATTTTTTTAGAATTTCTTTCTTTATTTTCTAAATAAATAGATTTTAGAGCTTTTTAAAATAATTTTTGTACTTTTGGCGAACATTCCTATTTGCAATTCAAATGAAAAAGGATTTCAAGAGGGAATTTTTTTAAATAAATAGCATGCTAATTTTGTAGGCTATAATCGGCAAAATTACTAAAATTATTCTTTTTCTCCACTATAATAGGCGAAACTAGTAAAAATATAGTTGACAGGAAATTATAAAAAAATGGACTATTTAAAAAGATAAAATAATCAAATATTAATATTATAAAAAATAAAATGAGATATAATGAAAAAAGTAACACGTGGCTTATTACTTGGAAGAATGCAACCTGTTCATAATGGCCATATACAAATTATAGAAAAGACATTAAACTATGTTGATGAAGTTGTAATCGGTATTGGAAGTGCTCAATTAAGCCATGAGCTTAAAGATCCATTTACAGCAGGTGAAAGAATTATGATGCTAACTCAAGCTTTAGATGATTATGATATTGACCCTAAAAGATATTATATCATACCTATTGAAGATATTAATAGAAATGCTTTATGGGTTGCTCAAGTTAAGATGTTAACTCCTCCTTTTTCTAAAGTTTATAGTGGAAATCCACTTGTTAAACGATTATTTAAAGAAGAGGGATATGAAACTTATCAACCAGAATTATTTGATAGGGAAGTTTTATCTGGAACTGAAATAAGGTATAGAATTTTAAATGACGGTGATTGGAAATCATTAGTTCCTAAAGCTACTATTGAAGTTATTGATGAAATAGATGGAGTTAATAGAATAAAAGAATTAAGCAGAAAAGAAATTAGTGAAAAATAATTCTTTTTCATTTACTATTTTTTTAAATAAAAAAATAACAATAGTTATATTTATTAATAAAAAAATTAAATATATTAATTAAATTATACAAAATAATTTTATTAAAAGAAATCTAATATGATAATTAAAAAAATAAAAGATTTTTAAAAAAAAATCAAGCTTAAAATTTATTTTTTATTATTAGGATGATAAAATGGTAATTAAAATTGTAGAAAAGAATGAAGAATACTTTACTATTGGAGATTTAATAGAAGATATTAAAAAATCACAAAGAGTTGATCAAGCAGGAGCTATTTACAGTTTTGAAGGGATTGTAAGGGGAAGTGAAGAAGATTTAACTGTTGATAAACTTACATTAACTCTTCCAGATAAAGAAAAAGGATTAGCTGAAATTGAAGCAATTGCTGAAAGTGCTAAAGTAAAACATGGAGTATTTGAAATAAGTGTTATTCATTATATTGGAGAGTTCTACACAGGAGATCAATTATTCTTAGTTGTAGTTCTTGGACCTCATAGAGGTGAAACTTTAGATGCTCTTGTTGAAGTTGTTGAAAGAGTAAAACATGAAATCGAATTTAAAAAAGAAGAAATTTCTAATAAAGGAACTAAAGTTATAATGGCAGGAGGATAACTCTTCTTCCATTAATTAACCACCATCCATAAATCATATCATTAAAAAAAAAACTTTCTAAAACTAAAAAAATTAAATGAATTAATAAAAAAAACTATTTTAAAATTAAAAAATAAAATAAAAAAAGATAGATTTTATAAAAAATCTATAAAAATTACCTAAATACTAGAATACTTATTTTAAATGTTTAAAATTAAAACATTTAAAAAATTAAAATAAAAAATACTATATAAATAAAAAAGAAAGGATAAATAGAATAAATCTATTTAGCTACCATAATTTCAGTAGATTTAATAACTGCCTTTACTTCATCACCACCAGATAATTCTAAATCTTCAGCAGATTCTCTAGTGATTGCAGCAGTGATTAAAGTTGGATCTTCTACTTTAATTTTAATACTTGCCATTACTTCGCCTAATTTTACACTTTCAACAGTACCTTTAATTCCATTTCTTGCACTAATTTTCATAATATCATCAAAAAAAAAAAAAAAAAAAAAAAAATAATTTGTTAAAATCGGTAAAAATTTATTTAGCTACCATAATTTCAGTAGATTTAATAATAGCTTTTACTTCATCTCCTTCTTTTAAGTCTAAATCTTCTGCAGATTCTTTAGTAATAATTGCAGTAATTATGCCTGGTTCTTCAACAGCAATTTTAATACTTGCCATTACTTCACCTAATTTTACATCATCGACTTTTCCTTTTAATCCATTTCTTGCACTAATTTCCATAATAATTGCCTCACTTAATTTTTTTGTTATAAATATACATTTTTTAATTGTATACACTATAGTTATTCTTAATAGTATATAAATGTTTCTTTTTTTTAAAAATAAAAACTTTTTATTCCATTACCTTATTTCATTCATATCGATAAAAAAAATAGACAAGTTTTTCATCAATAAAAAAAAATGAAAAAATAAAATATTAAAAATGAATAGAAAAATCAGGAAATTAAAAAATTTAAATTACTTTAAAAAATTCAATTATGAAAATAAATTATAAAAATATAATATAATTAAAAATAAAGAAAAATATTGATTGAAATTATAAAATTATAATTGAATTAGTTAAAAAATAGGTATAAAAAGCTAAAATTTATTTAAATTTTAGAAAACTTTATTAAATAAGTCTTTATAAATATCATTAGATAAGTATTGAATATTTTAAAATTAAAAAAATTGTATAAGTGAATTAAAATTACTAAAGCATAATAAGTTAAAACATAAAGATCATAAGAATGTGTTATTATGTCAAAAAAAAAATTTATTAGAGATAGCATACATGGAAATTTACCATTAAATGAATTTGAAGTAGAAGTGCTAGACTATCCACAAGTTCAAAGACTAAGAAGAATTAAACAACTAGGGTTTATTTCCTTAGTTTATCCTGGAGCTAATCATTCACGTTTTGAACATTCAATTGGAACAATGCATCTTGCATCAAAATTAGCTAAACAATTAGAATTAGAAGAGCATGACAAGGAATTAGTTAGAATAGCTGGTTTGCTTCATGATGCAGGACATGGCCCCTTTTCACATGTTTCAGAAGCAGTTTTTGATGTTCCCCATGAGGAATTAACTGGTTATGTAGTTAAAAAAACTAGTTTAGCTGATAAGCTTTCTGAAAAATTTGACACACAAGAAATCGTTGACATAATAAACGGTAAAAGCAGATTAGGTCCAATAATATCTGGAGAATTAGATATGGATCGTATGGATTACCTTATTAGAGATTCTCATTATACGGGAGTAGCTTATGGAGTAATTGATACTGAAAGAATTATAAGTAATTTAAAATTAAAAAGAGAATTGATTTTAGATATAAAAGGAGTTCAAGCTGCTGAAGCAGCATTAGCTGCCCGTTATTTAATGTATCCTAGTGTTTATCAACATCACACTACAAGAATTGTTAATGCAATGTTTAGAAGATGTTTAAGATTTATGATTAGCCAAGATATTTTAAATCCTAAAGAGATGTATAAATATGATGATTCAGATATGATAAGCATGTGTAGAAGCTCTGAAGGATTTTCAAAAGATATTATGGAGCGTATTGATAATAGACACCTTTTGAAACTAGCTAAGTCAGAACCAGTAAACAGCTTTGAAAATCCTGAACAAATATTTAAAATTGAAAAAGAAAAGTTACTTAAAGCTGAAGAGGAAATCAGTGAAGATTACAGTTTAGATAGAAATTATGTTATCTTAAACCTTCCAGAATATCCGAGTTTTGATGAGATGAAAACATGGGTTTCTGTTGGAGAGAATTTATACCATTTAAATGAAATCTCAAGTATTGTAGGAGCTTTAAGTAGTGCAAGATTCAATTCACCAGACATTTGTCTTTATGTTCCAAAAGAAGATTTAGATAAAATCAATAGATTAAAACTAGATAATTATATTGATTTACCTAAAAGAGTAAATAAATTTGAGACAATTCACTTTGAACAATCAAAATTATTTTAAAAATAAATGACTTAAAAATAAATTACTTAAAAATAAATGACTTAAAAATAAATGACTTAAAAATAAATGACTTAAAAATAAATTACTTAAAAATAAATGACTTAAAAATAAATTACTTAAAAATAAATTACTTAAAAATAAATTACTTAATAAAAAATATAATAAATATACTAATAATAGATAGTGGATAATATTAATAGAATTTTAATGTTTTAAAGAGATGATAAAATGATTCTTATTGCTATTACAGGTGCAAGTGGAGTAATTTATGGGGTAGAATTACTTAAAGCACTTAAAGAATTAGAGATAAAAACTGGATTATTAATAAGTGACCCTGCTAAAATAGTGATTAAATATGAACTTGAAGAGGATATTGAAAAAATCAAATCATTAGCAAATTACTACTTTGAAGCAAATGAAATTGATTCTTCTGTAAATAGTGGTTCATTTAAATTTGATTCATTGGTAATTATTCCTTGTTCTATGAAAACAGTCTCAGCAATAGCTAATGGTTATGCCTCTAATTCCATTAGTCGTGTAGCAGATGTTGCATTAAAAGAAAGAAGAGATTTAGTTTTAGTAGCTAGAGAAACCCCTTTAAGAGATGTTCACCTTGAAAATATGCTTAGAATATCTAAAGAAGGAGGTATCATTTTACCTGCAATGCCTGCATTTTATCATAATCCTAAAAATATTAATGACATGACTGATTTTATAGTGGGAAAAGTCTTAGATGTTTTGAAAATAGACAATGAAATCTTTAAAAGATGGGAAAAACCTAAATAATTAGGCTATTTCAATTTATAAATCTGAAAAACATGAAAATATTGATAAATTTAAATTAATCAATGAAAATGAACTAATTATTAAAGAATCTAATTTTTAATACTTTAAATTAACTATTTATAATTTTTAGTTACTTTAAATTAATGAATTATAATTTTTAATCACTTTAAATTAACTATTTATAATTTTTAGTTACTTTAAATTAATGAATTATAATTTTTAGTTACTTTAAATTAACTATTTATAATTTTTAACTTAAAATTCTAAATCCTCAAGATCTTCTTTTCTGTTGAAGTTTCTAAAGTCCTTTTCAAATAAGATTTTATTATCTACTTCTATAAAGCAAGGATTATTCAAGCTTCTAATAAATGACTTAACATACAAATTATCTTCTTTTAAAAGTTTATTTATATTATTTAAATTCTCTTTTTTATAAATAGAATGCAATGGTTCTGAATTTTGAATTTTCATCTCTAGATTCATTTCATCTGCATTATCAAAATTAAAATCCCCATTATCTTTAAATTTATCCTTATTTGATTTAATATGAAATGGAATAATTGCATCTATACCATATACATCATTATCTGAATCTAAATTATCAATAAGTAAATTAAACATTGTATCTATAAAATATGTACTAATAAAAGGTGAATCACATGGCAATACAAGTGCGAAATCAGTTTTTATATTTTTTAATCCTGTCATAATCCCTGATATGGGACCTTTTCCTTTAATTTCATCTTCAACAAATTCTAATGAATAGTCAAAATTATCTTCAATATTCCCTTCACAATGTTGATTAAGCAATGTTTGATAATTAGATATCCTTTCACTATCATTTAAAACAATTATAGCATCATTTATTTTATAGTTTAATCGTTCAAGTATGTGTAAAATCATAGGTTTATCTTGAATAATCATAGATCCCTTATCCTGACCCATTCTTCTACTCATTCCTCCTGATAAAACTATACAAGAATACAAGTTTTGACTATTCATAATTATTCCTCAAAAATAATCTAAATAAATTAAAAAAATAAATAAAAAATTAAAATAAAAATAAAAATAAAAAATAGAAATACCTATACAGAATATTATTTGATTAATCAGTATAATAATTTATCAATTAATCAACTTAATTAATAAACTTAATTAATCAATAATATTAAGCTATTCTTTAACATGAACATCTGCTTCACTATCAAAAGGATTAGTACGAATAGCTAAAGAAATCATGTAAGGATAGTGTTTATTAAGATATTTTAAATAATAAACCCATTCATACACCAATCTAGAATAAACCCTTTTAATATCACCATTTAAGTGATTAAAATCAGTAGCATCTATATTTGAGAACTCACCTCTACGGCTAAGTTCTTCATCTAAATGTAATAATGCAAGTAAAAGTGAAGAAAATTCATCTTTTTCTAATAAGTTAGGGTTATTAATGAGGTTTATTAAAAATTCCCTTTTTTCCAAAAGAATGGAATGAATTTTATTTAAAAACTCCTCTCTTTCTTCCTTTGGAATATCCACTTTAAAATCACTATTTGTATTTTTCAGCTCTTTTAATTTTTTATCATAATCTTTTTCATCCCAAAGTCGAATATCTTTTAAATTTTCAGTGTTTATTTTATTTACATTTACTTTACTAAATTCTGCAATTAAGTCATTTCCAAGTTCTGAGAAGAAAGTTCCCATAAGCATGTCAATTTTTTCTAAAATAGCTTCATGTTCCTTTTTACCCATTATCCCTTCAAGTAAAAATGCAACAATCAATATATCAATTGGAATAAAACCTATATGTTTCCAAATATAAGCAATAATCTCTTCACCATCTCCAAATATAATATATCTAGCTAAAAAGATGATAATTGCTAATATGAACATGATTATTGCAAATCTAATCTTCCAATTACTCTCCTTACTATCTCTCATTTTATAAACTCCAAAAAATATTTATACAAATTATCTAAATAAAAAGCAATTATAAATTTTAATTAATTTACATAGTTATTTTATTTTTTTTATTTAATAAAGTATTCGTTTTAACTAATAGAAATTAAATTATCTTAAGTTATAATGTACTAATATTTATACTCTTTTTGTTTTCAAATGCTCTTACTTTAATAACTTATTAAACCAATGTGAAAAACATGAATATGAAAGATGAAAAATACTAAAAAATTTGCATAACATAAGAAAGCATTCACAAAGAAGAAAAATATTAGGATTGGATAAAAAAGGAGAATACAATAGACTTCATAGCCATATGCTGCCTAAATTTCATAGAAGTAACCTTGCAAAAGAGTTGAGTATGGAGCAAGTTGATGCTTTACAAGACTTAGTAAAGGCAACACCCCTAATTCTTACTTCATGGATAATCTTCAAAACCTAAAAGAAGTTTACATTGAACACATAGATCTGATTGCTATTAATTTAGATATTAATCATTTAATGATTGAAAGTCCTGAAGTTTTGCAACTTAAGAAGGATGCTAAAAAACTTGAAAAAGAGAATTTTAAAATTAAGAATAATATTGATACAGCAGTTAATAATCGGATAAATAAAGTGTTTAAGGAGTATAATATAGATGAAATACTTAAAAAGCGATATTATAATACATTATTTAAATATGAATAATATAATATTAGACTCAAACAAGATACATTTTTATATAGTATTTAATATAGTGTTTTATATGAAATCTATCGTATATGCAATAATATATATAAGATATATGGCAATATATGTTAATGAAAAAATTATTAAGTTATCATACTAAAGTGAATTATGCTACAAGTAAAACAAAATCTTTAAAAGTTGGTTTTCCAAAAGAGATTAGTGAAATTTTAGATGTTGATGCTAAGATAGTATTGAATGGCGTGTTAATTTAGATAAGGATAAAATTACTGTAACAGTTCAGAAAAAAAAAGAATTCTAAAGATGAATGATTAGTTTCTAAAATTAAATAATAAATTATATTATATTAATAAGAAAAAAAATCAATTTTTAATGTGAAATGGGGTTAAAATTTATGGATGGAAATGATATAAAATTATTTAATGATAAACAAATTAGGACTAAATGGGATCAAGATATAAATGATTATTATTTTTCAATAATAGATGTTATTGAAGTTCTTACAGAAAGTAGTAATCCAAGTAGGTATTGGTCAGAATTAAAAAAGAAAATTTCTGAAGAACAAGGTCAACCTTTCGAAAATATCGAAAGGTTGAAACTTCCTGCTAAAGATGGTAAAATGCGTTTAACAGATGTAGCAAACACTAAACAACTATTGCGTATAATACAGTCTGTTCCATCACCAAATGCAGAACCATTTAAACAATGGTTAGCTCAAGTGGGTAGTGAAAGACTTGATGAAATTGCAAACCCTGAACTTGCTATTGAAAGATCTATAGAAACTTATCGTAAAAAAGGTTATAGTGAAGAATGGATTACTCAAAGAATAAGAAGTATTGAAACTCGTAAAGATTTAACTGCTGAATGGAAAAGAAGTGGAGTTAAAGAGGGTAAAGAATATGCAATTCTTACTAATGAGATTAGCAAGGCATGGTCTGGAAAATCAGTGAAAGAATATAAAGAGTATAAAGGTCTTAAAAAAGAAGGTCTTAGGGATAATATGACTAATATTGAATTGATATTGAACATGTTGGCTGAGGCTTCTACTACTGAGATTAGTAAGACTGAGAATCCTGAAGGGTTTAAAGAGAGTAAAAATGTAGCTATTCGTGGGGGTAATATTGCTGGTAATGCTCGTCATGAGTTGGAGGAAAATACTGGTAGGAAAGTAGTTAATAAGAGTAATGCTAAGGATAAAAAATTATTAGGAAAATAAAATAAAGAGGAGAATTATTATTATTATTATTATTATTATTATTATTATTATTATTATTATGAAAAATGAAAGTGAAAGAATTGATTTAATTGGTTATAATTTTGCATATATTTTATCTAATACAGATGATTTTCAATTTAATCTTTAATCATCACATAATTGAAAAAGATAATAAAGGTTATATTCTTGTTGAAGGAACTTTTAGTGATTTGTTTGATGAGGATAGCTATGATGAGGAATATTCTCATAAAGTTTTAGCAAAAGATGTTCTTTTTATCAAATCATTTGTAAATGAAATTAGGAATTTATCTAGGGATTGGTTAGGTAGTATTGAATTAGTGAAACCTCCTTCGGATTATGATTTTACTTTAAAGTTTAATTTTGTTGATAAACTTGAAGATATTGAAAGTGCAGGTATTAAGAAATATATAACAACTGTTCAGAAAAAAAAAGAATTCTAAAGATTAATGATTAGTTTCTAAAATTAAATATTATATTATATTAATAGTAATAACTGTTAAATAGAATTATATTAAAAGTTATTGTTAAATATGATGAATATATTAAATCCTGCTGAATCAATACTCAACTAGGATTTAATAATTAGAATAAGTTTTAAAACTCTCCTAATTTTAGCTTTTATACTATTTTCATGGTTTGTTTTATATTAAAATAAATAAAATTTAGAAAATAAATTAAAAAAAGATTAAATAAAAAACTCATTATTAAACTAATTCAAAATACAATAGGTTTCCAAAATCCTTTAATAAAATCTAACATAATATAAGATTCTAATAGCAAAATTTTTAAAATATTTTTAGGGTCCTAGATTTTTTCTAAAAATTAGAGCATTTTTTGTTCTTATTTTCTATGTTTTCAATACTCTATGATTTTACATAGTAAAAATACAAATTTTATGAACGTTATTAACGTAAAAAGTGCCTTTACAATCGTTAAATTTAAATACTATGTTAAACATATATTTATTTAGTGAATTAACATGAAACATAGTATTAAATTTGATAATAAAGACACTAAATATATTATATTGGTTAAAGCATTTAAATTTATCGATTCTGAAAAATCTAAAAAAATTTACGCAAG
>NZ_FOTL01000032.1 GCF_900114585.1 Methanobrevibacter olleyae
TGACTATTTTAAAAACTTTGTTGATTTAAAAATTTTTTTAATAAAGATTAGTAGTTTTTAGAGTTTTTTCTTAAAAATTCTTTGATTTTTATTTAAAAATAGTGAAATTTAATAAAGGGTTGGAGCAAAGTTTTTATAATGATAAAACAAAAAACAATTGCTTCAAATAGTATTTTAGATGTTGAACAATATATTTTGCGATTTTTATGATGATTTTGTTCTTTCAGATTCTCATTTTGTAAGATTATTTAATTCTTCTTGTGAAGTTTTTAAATCATTTGATTTAATTTTTAAAAAGGATATTTCTTATTTTAGGATGATTATGTCATATGTCCTTTTTTATGGTACTTGGCATGTTTAATTTCTGACTATATTTTGGAAGTTTGGAATGATCTTTGTAAAATCTTTTAAAAAGTTCTTTAGGATTAGTATTTTCTCATTTAAACGATTGAAAATTGATTATTTGTTGATGAAAACATCTTAGAGTTTGATTTAGGTTATTGCTTGGCTTTATTATATATTTGTATGTGGAGTGGGACACAATGGAAAATGTATAAAAGCTTTATTTATCATTTAAAAGATAGAAATTTGAAAGAACAACTAATAAAATTGAAATATGCTTTTTAAGAAACTATGCCTAAATCAAGAAAAAGAACTTTTAAGACTATTCATGGTGTTTTAAAGAGAATTTATCCCAGAGATTTGATTTGGAATGAAAATCGAAAACTTAATCAAGTTCATCAACAAAGTTTTTGAAAGAGCCTATAGTTATAATAAACAAAACTTTTTATACTAAGTCAAACCTATCTATATTTATATGGATAATTTAATATAAAAATTAATTATGTTATTTTAAAATTATCTAAGATTATATTAAACTATTTAATTAATTATAAAATCAAGGAGATTGTTATGGCAGAAATTAATCAACCTATGTATATATTACGTGATGATACTGAAAGATTTCAAGGTAATCAAGCTTTAAGAATGAATATTCTCGCAAGTCAAATATTAGCAAGTATTGTAAGAACTACTCTTGGTCCAAAAGGAATGGATAAGATGTTAGTAGACAAAATGGGTGATGTGGTTGTAACTAATGATGGTGCAACTATTTTACAAGAGATGGATATAACCCACCCTGCTGCTAAAATGCTTGTAGAAATTGCAAGAAAACAGGAACATGTTGTTGGAGATGGAACTACAACTGTAGTGATTATTGCTGGTGAATTACTTAAAAAGGCTCAAGAATTATATGAAGATGGAACTGCAATACCTACTATTCTTATGGGTTATAGATTAGCAGTTGCTAAAGCTTTAGACATTCTATTCAATATTTCTACTGATGCAAGAGATAAAGATACTTTATTTGGAATTGCAAAAACTGCAATGACTGGTAAAGGTTCAGATTATGCTAAAGATGAATTAGCAGAATTACTTGTTCAAGCTGTAATGAAAGTTGAAGCAGGTGAAGAAGTGGATAAAAAACTTATTAAAATCCACAGAATTAATGGTGGTAGTGTAGAAGACTCTGAAATTGTTGATGGTATATTTATTGACCAAGGTAGGGCAAGAGATTCAATGCCTAAAGAAATACATGATGCAAAAATAGCTTTAATGAAATATCCATTAGAATTAAAAGATTTGGATAATGCTAAAGTGGATTTAACAGATTCTCTACAAATGCAAGCTTTCTTAGATAGTGAACAAGAAACTCTTAAAGATATTGCAGATAAAATTATTGATTCTGGTTGTAATGTACTGTTCTGTCAAAAAGGTATTGATGATGTTGTACAGCATCATTTATCTAAAGCAGGTATTATGGCTTTTAAAAGAGTTAAAAACACTGATGTAAAAAGAATCATGAAAGCAACTGGTGCTGAATTAATTACTAATATTGAAGATTTAACAGCTGAAGTTTTAGGTAAAGCAGGTTACATACATGAAGAAAAAGTATTTGACCAAATTTTAACCTTTATTGAAGAATGTGAAGATCCTAAAGCAAGTTCTATTTTAATCCGTGGAAGTACAAGACATATTTCCTCTGAGATTGAAAGAGCTATGGAAGATGCATTAGGTGTAGTGGCAGCTACTGTTGAAGATGGAAAAGTTGTATTCGGAGGAGGAGCTCCTGAAATTGAAATTGCAAGACAATTAAGAGCTTATGCTAATTCAATTAGTGGAAGAGAACAATTAGCAGTTATTGCCTTTGCTGAAAGCTTAGAGATTGTACCAAGAACCTTATCTGAAAATGCAGGTTTAAACACTATTGATTTACTTGTAGAACTTAGAGCTTCTCATGAAGATAATATTAACATGGGATTAGATGTTTTTGAAGGTAAAATAGTTGATATGAAGGAATTTGGTGTTATTGAGCCTCAAAGAGTTAAAAAACAAGCTATTCAAGCAGCTCAAGAAGCTTGTGAAATGATTTTACGTATCGATGATTTAGTTGCAGCAGCTGGTGCACTTCAAAAAGTAGATGAAGATGAAAACCTAGATCATAGTGGAATGCCTCCAGCACCTGGTATGGGTGGAATGGGAGCTATGGGTGGAATGCCTCCTATGATGTAGCCAAGCTTTTTGAGGCGTCGCCTCAAAAACCTTGATTAAAACTTTTATCAATGGTTGGGACTAATTAGTCTTAATTACTTTTATTTTTTTAGTCTTTTATTTATTATTTTTCTTTATTTTTCTCTTTTTGCTTTAAATACTTGTTTTTTAGAAATTAATTAATTTAAAGTTCTTATTTTTCTTTTATTGGTTTTTAAATGATTATTTTTTTAAATTAATGGATTATCTAAAATTATTTTAAAAATAATATGATAACTCTCTTTTATATCAGATATGTTTAATAGTTTGTAATTCTTTTTTAAGTTAAATAAAGCTAATTATTTTATTTTCAATATATTTAAGTTAAAATATGTAGAATTTTATTAAAATAACTATTTTTAACTATTATTTCATTATTTAAAGACTTTATCAGTATTTTTTAATTTTTTTAAATATACTTCTTTATTTTATCTTTTTAATAATTTATTTTTCTTTATAGCAATAATATATAATAAATCATATCTTGTTCATGAAATAAACTATAATAAGTTTTTAGTTTATGGTATAAATCCTAAAAAAGTGCTATTTTTAATTGATTTTTTTCAGTAAGATTTATATAATTGAAAGTTGAAATAAAATATTATTCTAATTTGGATTTTTTGTTTTTAAAGCAAAATTTTCAAGTTAAGAAAAGTTTAGAATAATCTTTATTCTTTACTTGTGAAAGTTAAATAATAAACATTAATCAATGGAAAAATAGATTGTTTTCATAGTTATTAAAAATTAATGTGAAAATTATACTTTTAAAAATATAATTTTAGGATTATTCTAAAGTGTGAGGTGAAATGATTACAATTAAGAATCTCACATTACTTTTAGCAGTTCTATTTATGGGATTTTGTTTAATCTCTTCAGTTTCTGCTATGGATAATGATTCAAGTTCTTTAACTGGTTCAAATGATTTATCCGGCTCTAGTGTTTCTAGCAGTTCTAATGGTGGTGTTGCTAGTGTTTCTAGCAGTTCTAATAATGGTCTTGCTAGTGATTCTAATTTAAATAATTTAGAATCTAATGATATTAGTTCAAGTAATGTAAATTCGGAAAATGAAGTTTTAAGTACTGATAATACGGCAGAAGATTCTAATTTGAAGCATGATTTAAATAACAAGAATTCAGGTTCTGATTTGGAAGATAGTTTAAACAATAAGAATTCTAAAAATATCTTATCTTCATCATCAGATTCAAGTAATTCTCCTTTACAAGCTAAAGCTAAAACAAAAACTACTCTTAAAGGAAGTTCAAATTCTCTTTATAAAGGTAATTATTATACAATTTCATTAAAAGATAGCAATGGTAAAGCTTTAAGTGGTCAAAAGCTTAGTTTCAATATTGGTGGTAAAACTTATACTTTAACAACAGACTCTAAGGGTTCTTCTTATCTTCAAATTAATTTAAAGGAAGGTAAATACTCTATGCTTTGCTCTTATGCAGGATCTGATCTTTATAGTTCTTCAAGTTTATCCCTAACTTTATCAGTTTTGAAAAACCCTAATGCATTTACTGTTAAAGAAATTGAAACTGCTGCTGGAAATGTTAAAAAATATGTTTTAAAGAATAAAAGATTACCTAATACTGTGAAAGTAGGTTCTAAAACTCTTAAAATATCTGAGTTTTCTTATCTTTCATCAAAAGCAATAGCTAATCTCAATTCAAACAATAAAAAAGATATTATTCTTTTATCCGGTATTTCTAATGGTAAATCTCCTTCTACTTCATTGAAAACCACTGTTTATAAAGCTCAATATCTCGATTTGGCAAATAATGTAGTTTCTTATATTAGCTCTAAAAAAGTAGCTCCTAGTGAAAGTGTAGTTAAAGATGCATCAAAAAAATCAGTAGGTAAAGCAAACTTTAATTTATACACATTTGCCTTTGCAAGAATTTTAGATTTCCATAAATCTAAAAATTACTTACCTAAGTATTGTACTTTTGAAAGCTCTGTATTTAAACAGTCAGCTAGTTTAAAATCCACAACTATCAAAGGAAGTTCTAATACTCTTACAAAAGGTAGTTATTATAAAATTACATTAAGTGATAGCAGTGGCAAAGTTTTATCTGGTAAAAAGGTTAGTTTCAATATTGGTGGTAAAACTTATAGTTTAACTACAGATTCTAAGGGTTCTTCTTATCTTCAAATTAATTTAAAAGAAGGTAAATACGCTATGCTTTGCTCTTATGCAGGATCTAAAGTTTATAAACCTTCTAAAAATTCTGTAACTTTAACTGTTTTGAAAAACCCTAATGCTTTCACTGTTAAAGAAATTGAAACTGCTGCTGGAAATGTTAAAAAATATGTTTTAAAGAATAAAAGATTACCTAATACTGTGAAAGTAGGTTCTAAAACTCTTAAAATATCTGAGTTTTCTTATCTTTCATCAAAAGCAATAGTTAATCTCAATTCTAATAATAAAAAAGATATTGTTCTTTTAAGTGGTATTTCTAATGGTAAATCTTCTTCTGCTTCATTGAAATCTAATATTTATAAAGCTCAATATGTAGATTTAGCAAAAAGATCATATTCTAATATTGAATCTAAAAAGGTACCTTCATCTTATATCTCTATAAAATATAGTTCAAATAAAGTAGCTAATGTGAATTTTAATTTATACACATTTGCTTTTTCAAAAGTTTTAGATTTCCATAAATCTAAAAATTATTTACCTAAATCTTGTACTTTTGAAAGTTCTGTATTTGGTGTTGGTACAAAAAAAGCTACATCTATTAAAACTAGCTCAAACAGTATTAATAAAGGAGATGCTTATTCAGTAACATTAGTTGATAATAAGGGTAAAGGTTTAGCTAATCAAAAAATAACTTTTACAATATCTGGCAAATCTTATGGAAAAACTACTAACTCTAATGGAGTTGCTTCTATAAATATTAATTTAAATGAAGGTAAATATTCTGTAGTTTCTTCATTTGGTGGTTCATCAACTTATAAAGCATCAAAATTCTCTAATACTATAACTATTAAAAGCAATAATAGATTTTCAATAAGTGAAATTGAATCAGCAGCTACTAGTGTAAAAACTTATGTAAACTCTAATAAGGTATTACCTAGTACTGTTACAGTAGCAAATAAAAAATTAAGCATTTCACAATTCTCTTATCTAATGGCTAAAGCTGTCTATAATATTAATGCTGGTAACGCAAATTATATTACTCTTCCAACTAGTATGTCTAATTGTAATTCTTTAGGGGATAATATAGACACTACAGTTTATAAAGCTCAATATATTGATTTGACAAAAAGAGTGGTATCATTTGAGGAATCTAATAAGGCTCCACCTGTTTACGCTAAGGTTTATAGTAGTTCCGGTTCATCAATAGGTAATGTAGGATTTAATTTATACACTTATGCTTTTTCAAAAGTTTTAGATTTCCATAAGACTAAAAAGTATTTGCCTAAATATTGTACCTTTGAAAGTTCTGTATTTAAAGATTCTGCAGCTCCTATAGGAAATCTCTCAAATAAAATCAACTATAACTCTAGTCAATTTAAAAATGGTTTAAATGAGAAAAATACAGAATCAGACCTTAGTAAATATTTAGTTGGAACTGGCCAATCAGCTATCACAAGTTCTATTAAGGATTTAGCAACTAAATTAACTAAAGGTTTAACAAGTACTGATGCAAAGGCTCAGGCTATCTATAATTATGTTAGAGATGAGATCGATTACAGTTATTATGCTAACTCTAAATATGGTGCTTCCGGTACCTTAAGTAAAGGCAGTGGTAACTGTGTAGATCAAGCAAGCTTAGTTGTAGCATTATGTAGGGCATCTGGTATTCATGCAAGGTATGCTCATGCAAAGGGTTGTACATTTTCAAGTGGTTTAGTTACTGGACATGTATGGGCTCAGGTTCTTGTAAATGGTGTTTGGTATTCTGCTGATGCAACAAGTGTGAGAAATGGTTTAGGTAATATTGTAAATTGGAATACTAGATCTTATAGTAATCTGAATAAATATGCTGCTGTACCATTTTAGATTTATATTTCAAATATTGGGTATAAATTATTAACCTATTAAAGTATTTAAAATGGATAATAAGAGGTTTTCCTCTTATTCAATCTTTATTTTTTATTTTTATTATAATTTTTTTATCTATTTTTTCTATTTTTTCTATTTTTTTCTATTTTTTCTGTTTTCTTCTATTTTTTCAACTTTTATTTTAATTTCTTTTATGACTTTATTATGTTATTAAGATTTTTTTATTTATTTTTCATGAATTAACTTACATTAATCTTTTATATTATAAAATATTAAAATATATATGAACGATATTAATTTACATTTTTTAAAATAATATTAAAATTATTTTTTATAATATATTTTTAATTATATTTTTTGGTTGGTGTAAAAATTAAGTATAAATTTATCTTTTCATTATTATTGCTAATATTTATATTATCTGTTTCTGCAGTTTCAGCAGAATTTATAGATAATGATAATTCATCTAATCTTCAGGATAATGATGAATTTTCTGATTTAAGTGATAATATAAATAATTTAGATAATATGGGGGCTGTTGAATCTGATTATTTAATGAGTGGTTCTGGTGAACTAATTGGAAATACTAATGATAAGGGTAATTCTAATGAATTAATTGGAAATACTAATGAAGATAATAGTTTTAATGAAAATATTGTTTATGAGGGTAACAATAATATTAGTAATGATGGTATTGATGATGGTAGTGATGGAACTGATGATATTAACAATGATACTAATGAGACAGAAAACACTACTTTAAAAAATACTACTTTAACAATCATTTCTCAAGATAACTGGAAAATATATGGTGAAAAGGATTACATTGTTAAATTATTAGATGAAGAAAATAATCCTGTTGTTAATGCATTTATTAAATTTAAAATAAAAACTCCTAAAGGGACTTATATAGATAATTATGGCTTAACTAATGAAGAAGGTATAGCTATTTTAACTTTGAATTTGAATTTAAGAGGTATTCATAATATTCAAGTATCTTATGATGGAGATTCAGATTATAATCCTGCAGAATCTGTTGATTCTAATGTGCTTTTTTATGAAAAAACTAGTATAAAAACTCCTGTAAAATATGCTTATAGGTCTTGTAATTTTATAATTAAACTTGTTTCTTCTAAAGGGGTTCTTTTATCAAATAAAAAAGTAGTGATATATGTAGATGGTGTTAAGTATACAAGAACTACCGATTCAAAAGGTCAAGTTTATATTGAAATGCCTTCTTATAAGAAATCAATTAAATTAAATTGTACTTTCAGCTCTTCAGATTATTATGAAAGTTCTACATTATATATGGTTTTACCTGTTTATAAGAAAACTTATACAAAGGCTCTTGTTTACACTATTCTTAAAGGAAAATACTTTAAGATTTTATTAAATGGTAGTGATGGTAAAATTCTAAAGAAGGAAAAAGTCAAATTTACTATTAATGGAAAAACATATACAAAAACAACTAATGATAAAGGAATAGCTTATTTGAAAGTTAGTTTAAATAGAAGTGTATACAAGGTATATTTTTCTTATGATAACAATGGTATCTATGGCCCATCAACTAATTCTTCAAATTTAGAGATTATTGATCCTTCAGGTCAATTTAAAAAAGGTTTAAATCGAAACACTAAATTTTCAGTTGGCAAATATTTATCTGGTGGAGGACGTGCTACCATAACAAAATCTATTAGAAAGTTATCTAAAAAAATTACAAGTAAATATTCTACTAAATTAGAAAAGGCAACAGCTATTTTTAATTATGTTAGAGATAATTTAGGATATAGTTATTATGCAAATTCTAGAAAAGGAGCTGCTAAAACACTTAAGACTAAAAAAGGTAATTGTTGTGATCATTCTAATTTAATTGTAGCACTTTGTAGAGCATCTAATATTCCAGCTAGATACTCTCATGCAAGAGGTTGTAAATTTAAATCTGGAATTGTTACTGGACATGTATGGGCTCAAATATATGTTGGTGGAAGATGGTATTCTGCTGATGCAACAAGTTATAGAAATAGCTTAGGACATATTAAAAATTGGAATACAAAGTCTTATCATAGTTACCACTCATATAGAAAAATTCCTTTCTAACAACCAAAGTTTTAAAAAGTTTGATTAAAATTTTTTCCAGGCTTTTGTGGTAAAAGTTTGATAAAAAATAGTTCTAACTATTTTTTTTAATTTATTTTTCTTTTATTTACCCATTTGAACTTTTATTTTTCTTATTTTTTTTATTTTTTTAATTTATTTTTTATTAATTTTTTATACTTTTTAAAATTTTAGGTTATCCAAAACTTTATATACTTTCTTTTTAAAATATTACTATATAGAATTATATAATATATTGCTGTTTTATAATATAATTAAATAATTTTTAATCTTTAAAATGGATTAATAAGTATTGTAAAATTATATAATAAAGAAAATTTTCTTTAAATTAATTATATTAAAAAAATTAGGATTTAATTTATTAAAATTAAATCTATGAATAAATTTTAAATAATTTGGAGGTTCTACATGGCTAAGGAAATAAGTGAGAATATTGAAGAGTATTTAGAAACTCTTTATAAGTTTGGAACTAAAGATTCATATCTGTCTACTACAACTTTGTCTAAAGAGTTAGGTATTGCGCCAGGTAGTGTAACTCAAATGCTTAAAAAACTTGAAGATATTGGTTATATTGATTATATTCCATATAAAGGAGCTTCTTTAACTGAAAAAGGTAGTAAAATAGCTCAAAAAATTACGCGTAAACATAGAATTCTTGAAAGGTTCTTAAAAGATGTTTTGAAAATTAAGGATGAAAATCTTCATGTTCAAGCTTGTGAAATGGAGCATTCCTTATCTGATGAGGCAGAAAGAGCTATTTGTCACATGTTAGAACATCCAGATACTTGTCCTGATGACCATTTAATTCCTGCATGTGACTTTGATTTTGCAAATTGTGATGATTGTATAAATGATCATAGTGACATTGAAGATATTGCTGTTAGAGATTTTAATTTATTATCTATTTCCCAACTTTCACCTAACGACGAAGGTGAAGTTTTATTCATACGTGGCGGTGATGCATCTTTATCTGATGCTATGAGTATTGGAATAAGTATAGGATCTAAAATTAGAGTATCTAATTCTGAAAGTTCTAATTATAAGATTTACATAGAAGGTTCCTTAATTGAAATTTCAAGAGATTTAGCAAATAATATTTTTATTAAAACATATTAATCATTAGATTAATTGTTTTTTATTTTTAAATTTTATTATATTCATTTTAAAACTTAATATTAAAACTAATTCCGTTTATGGAACTATTTTTTTTATTATATTCATTTTAAAACTTAATATTAAAATTAATTCCTTTATGGAACTATTTTTTTTTATTATATTCATTTTAAAACTTAATATTAAAATTAATTCCTTTATGGAACTATTTTTTTATTTTTTAATTTTAACTTTAATTTTATTATTTACAGATTTTTATTTAGGTGTTTTAATGCGTGGAGATTTATGTGAAGGTATTGTAACTATTAATATTGAGAAAGGCAGTCAAAGAGCGGTTTCTCTTAATCAGAAAAGTCAATTTGGTAAATTATCCCAAGACTCTTTAGAACTTTCTATAATTGAAGCTTGTTATTTAATGGAAAGTGGACGTTTAGATATTTATGAAAATAATGAGAAATGTGAAATATCTTATATTATTAATTTAATTAAAGACCAAGATATTTATGGAAAATATTTAGTTTATAAAGATTTAAAAAATAGAGGATATATTATAAAAACTGGTTTTAAATACGGTTCTGAATTTAGGCTTTATGAAAGAGGTACAGGTTCTGGCCATGCACATTCTGACTTTTTGGTAAAAGTATTATATGAAACAAGTGAAGTAAATGTTTTAGACTTTGCAAGTTATGTAAGGGTATCTCATGGTGTAAATAAGAGATTATTACTTGCAGTAGTAGATGATGATTTAGATGTCACCTATTATAATATAGAATGGACACGTCCATAACCAAGCTTTCAAGCTTTTTAGTTCTTCCTAGAATCAAAACTTAATTAATCTTAAACTATCTTTTTTATAGTTTTTATGATTTTTTTAGTTATTTTTATAAATTTTTAGGTTTTTAAATTTTTCATTGTTTTTATGATTTTTTTAGTTATTTTTATAAATTTTTAGGTTTTTAAATTTTGTATTGTTTTTATGATTTTTTTAGTTATTTTTATAAACTTGTAAATCATATTTAATTAATAACATTATTAAAATATTTATTTAGCTTTTTTGATTAAAAATTAAAATAATTTTAATTCAAAATATATATGATTATTTCGATAGTTAGCATTTAAATCATATTAATTATTATTCAATTATTTAATTCAAACAAAGATATTATATTCAAGGTGATTTTTTGATTAATCCATGGGCATCATCTTCAGTAGATTATGATAAATTAGTTAATCAATTCGGCATAAAAGACTTTTCAGAATTAGTGGGGCAAATTGAAGACCCTGCAAGATTGATGAGAAGAGGGGTAATTTTTGGACATAGAGATTTTGATAAAATAGTACCTTTAATCAATGGCAAAAAAGACTTTACGGTTATGACTGGTATGATGCCAAGTGGTCAGATGCATATCGGGCATAAAATGGTTATCGATCAACTTAAATGGTATTTTAAAAAAGGAGCTTCTTTATCTTTATCAATTGCAGATATGGAATCATATGCTGCAAGAGGAATTAGCTTTGAAAAGGCAAAAGAAATTGCAATCAAAGAATATTTAGTTAATTATATAGCTTTAGGACTTGACTTAACTGATGATAAAGTAAATGTTTATCTTCAGTCTCAAAATAAAACATTAAATGATTTAACATTTAAATTATCAAAAAGAGTTAATTTTAATAATATGCATGCTATTTATGGTTTTAATGAAAGTACTAATATTGCACATTTATATGTTCCTTTAGTACAAGTAGCTGATATTTTACTCCCACAAACTGAAGAATATGGTGGATTAAAACAAGTAGTTGTTCCTGTAGGTGTAGACCAAGATCCTCACCTTAGATTAACTAGAGATATTGCAACTAAAATGAATGAGGAGTATGGATTTTTAGCTCCTGCATCTACTTATCATAGATTTTTAACTGGGCTTACTGGAGATAAAATGTCTAGTAGTAAACCTAATACAGCTATTTACTTAAATGAAACTCCTAAACAAGCGGAGAAAAAAGTTAAATCTTCTAAAACAGGAGGAAGAGAAACTCTTGATGAACAAAAAGAGTTAGGAGGATGTCCTGATAAATGTGTTATTTATGAAATGCTTGTTTATCATTTAGTAGATGATGATAGTGAAATTGAAAAGATTCGTGAAGAATGTATGGATGGAACTTTAATGTGTGGACATTGTAAAGTTCATACAGCAGAATTAATGAAGGATTTCTTTGAAGATTTAAAAGTAAAACAAGAAGAATCTTTAGAGATTGCAGAATCTTTGCTTGATTAATTTAATTATTAGATTTTTAGTGCTTAATTTTTTTATATTCAATTGATTGATTATTTATGGATATACTATATATATATGGATGATTTTATGGTAAATATTAAATATTGTTTAGAGATAGTTAAAGATGAAACTAAATTGGCATTTTCAAATAATAAAACTCTTTTATTTATTTCAATTTTATTATTTGTAATTCCTCTTCTTATAGGATATTTTTATTCAGATACAATTAGTTCCTATATTAAACCTATTGTAGATGCATTTGAACAACAAGTAAATGATGGTACAGTGACTTTAACTACTCATTCTTTATTTGTTAATAATGTAACTGTAGCTATTATTTTATATGCTCTTGCAGCTCTTGGAGGAGTCTTAGGTGCAATTATTTTAGCAAATAATGGTTTATTTATAGGTTATTATGGTGCAGATTTTAATATATATGTATATTTAGCTTTAACTTTACCTCATGGTATTTTTGAAATTCCAGCTATTATAATTGCTACAACTGGAGGTTTTGTTTTACTTTCATTTTTACTTCATTTTATATGGAATCTAATATCTCCTGATTATTCTTATTTAGATGTTTTTGATCCACATTTTTCTAATGTTGAGATAACAATCAAAGAAAGATTTTTACAATCATTTAAAAAGAATCAGAGTAAATTAAAGGAATCTTTTATTTTTTTTTGTTTATCTGTTATTTTTTTGATTATTGCTGCATTTATTGAGGCTAATATAACTTTACCTCTTGCAAGTTGGTTATTTTCAATTTTTGGTTTAAGTTTAGTATAATTCAAACTTTAAAAAAAGCTTAATCCAAAGATTTGTGATAAAAGTTTGTTTAAACTTTTTCATAAAAAACATATTCTCTTTTTTTATTTTTTATTTTTCTTGAATTCCTTTTCACTTTATATTGTATTTAGCTTTTAAAATTTTTAAATTAATTTATATTAAATTTAAAGGATTTAAATTCTTTAAATTTACTTTTATCTTGAAATATAACTTAAATGTTTAAAAATATGAAATTTTAAGCGATATTTTACTAAAAAATGAGGATAGATATTTGTTAATCTATTAAAAAAATATCTATTTCTATTAAAAAAATATCTATTTCTATTAAAAAAATATCTATTTCTATTAAAAAAATATCTATTTCTATTAAAAAATATCTATTTCTATTAAAAAAATATCTATTTTCAAATCTTATTTTTTGGGTCATTTATTGGAATTAGATTTTTTTGGATTTTTTCATTGGAACTATTCTTGGATTAATCTATTGAAATAATAATCAAATACTCTAAAAGTGGATTCAGCAAAAACAAAATTTATTAGATTAATATTTTTTAAACAAAATTTATTAGATTAACTCATTAAAAAAAGAATCACATTTTAGTAAATATCTTTAAAGGATTTAAAAAAAGTTTTTATAAATAATATTATGATTTTTATTATAAATGATTCATATATTATATCAATATTTAATTCAATCGTTAAACATAACTATATTTTAGTTTAATATTATTTATATTTTTTTCTATTATTCGAGGTCGTTAATTATTTATAGATTGTTGTATAGAATTATTATTAATTACCTATACATATTTATGGATTTAATTTCATTTAATTAAATAAATTGATAAATCGGAGGGAATAAAATGACTAAGGATTTAAGTAAAGTTGCAATAGTGTTTCTATTTTTAATATTTTTATCTATTTCTGCTGTCTCAGCACAAGAGAATACAAACTCTGAAGTAGGTTTAAATGATAATGCTGCAATTTTAGAAGTTGAAGAAAAAGATAATAAAGGCAATGTTGGAATTAGTGAGGATAATGCTGCAATTTTAGAAGTTGAAGAAAAAGATAATAAAGGCAATGTTGGAATTAGTGAGGATAATAGGGCAATTTTAGAAGTTGAAGAAAAAGAGGATACTATTGGTGTTGATTCTAATGAAGAAATTTTAGGAAATGGTAATCCTGGATCATTCAAGGATTTGCAAAAATTAATTAACAATGCAAAGCCTGGTGATACAATAACCTTGAATAAGGACTATGTTTACAAAAAAGGTGATTCTAGAATACTAATTAATAAAGCATTAACTATAAATGGGAAAAATCATAAAATCGACGGAAAATCATCAACTGGAATATTCAATATTACTGGATCAAATGTTAAATTAAAAGGAATAAAATTCATTAATGCAAATCCATATGAACCTGTTTATGGTGATGGTTGGGAAGCTGATGATTCTTTTGGAGGGGCTATTTTATGGATAGGCCATAATGGATATGTAGACAGTTGCAAATTCATTAATAATCGTGCTGTTTATGGTAGTGCTATTTCTTGGCAAGGTAACAATGGTATATTATATAATAGTTTATTCGAGCGAAATTTTGATAGTGAAGCTATTCGTTGGTCTGGTAATAACGGTAAATTATTGGAAAATACTTTTCAAAATAATTATAATAAATATCATCTTATCTCCATTGATGGTAATAATTACGACATATTTTATAATACATTAAAGTTTAATACATTTATCAATAATAATATTGGCAGTGAAATGATTGCATCTGACGGTGGTGATCCAAAAATAACAATAAATAATTGTCTTTTTATTGATAATAGTATTGCTAATTTAGAATATGGTTTTTTTATGATTGACGATGATGATGATATAAATGAATCTACATTTTACATATATCGTGATATAAATAATCCTGATGTTAAAGTACCTAATTTATTTTATAATCGTGATAAAAATTATGCTGTTGATTACTATGAAAATGGTAAGAAAATTGCTAGTGGTAAATTACATGATGGTATAGTATTTAAAAATTTAAATATTAATTCTCATTTGATTACAATGAAATATACCAATAGCAAAGGTAAAGTTATAACTCATTATTTACAGATATATACTAAAGGAACATATTTAAATGCAAATAATATTGTAATGTTTAAAAATGATGGAACTCAGTATATTTTAAGAGTAACAAACTATAATGGTGTTCCATTAGCTAATAAGCGTGTTGCAATATCTATTTTTAGGAATGGTGAATTTAGTGGCTATTATTATAAAACCACTGATGCAAAGGGTTATATTAAATTACCTATTAAGAAAAAAGCAGGTAATTATAATATTTTTGCTAGTTGTATGGAAGGATCTTCATGGGAAGGAGTTAATATACCGATATCCATTAAAACCACTTTAAAAATTTTAAAATCTCCAATAACTCAAAATAAAGACTTAAAAATATTTTACTTAGGAGGAACTTTTAAAGTAAAAATAATAAAACTTGATGGAAAACCGGTTGGTGCTGGAAAAGTAGTTAAATTCACAATAGCTGGAAAAACATACACTAAAAAGACAAATAAAAATGGATGGGTTTATCTTAAAATCAAACTAAAACCAAAAAAATACACTATAACCACCCAATATGGCAAATTTAAAGCAAAAAACGAAATAGTTGTCAAACCACTATTAATTGCAAATAATATTGTTAAGAAAAAAGCAGGCATAATTAAATTTAAAGTAAAACTTGTAAACTCAAAAGGAAAACCACAAGCTAAAATGAGAATAAGAGTTAAAATCAAAGGAAAAATCTATAAAATCAAAACCAATAAAAATGGAATCGCAACACTAAAAATCAAAAATCTAAAAAAAGGCAAATACAATATTTACACTCGATATGGTGTATCAAAAATAAAAAATACAATAAGAATTAAATAAAAAAGATAAAGGGGAAACCCTCATCTTTTTTCTTATTTTTTTAAAAAACAGCTTTAAAATTAAACAAAATCTAAAGCTTAATAATAATCTAGACCATTTTTTAATTTTTTTTAATAATAATTTTTAATATTTTAGTTCTAATTTTTAAATATAAGTTTTTATACTATAATGATTATAATTATATGATGTATATTAATTATAATCTAATTTTTATTAATTTTATAATTAATTTAGAAACTATACTTAATGTTTTTTAAATTAAAAAATTTCTTAAAAGTATTTTAAACTATTTAAAATTATTATTTCATCAAAATTTTTTTAATGTGATAAAATGATTAGATGTGTGTCTTGTGGAGAAGAATACGAAGATGAAGAAGTTATCTACAATTGTAAAAAATGTGGGTCTGTCTTAGAAGTGGAAGTGGAAGTTGATGTTCCTAAAACTACTTTTGATGGCAGAAGGGATAACTTATGGAAATATAAAGAATGTTTACCTGTTGATGCAAGTAAAAGGGTTTCATTAGATGAAGGTGGAACTCCCTTTTGTAAATGTGATAAACTAGCTAAAGAACTTGGAATTGATCTTTATGTTAAGGTAGAAGGATCTAATCCTACTGGTAGCTTTAAAGATAGGGGAATGACTATTGGTATGACTAAGGCTATGATGCTTGGGGTGGATACTGTAGGTTGTGCCTCTACTGGAAATACCTCTGCTTCCCTTGCTGCATATGCTGCAAGAGCAGGATTAAGATGTGCAGTATTTTTACCAGCAGGTAAAGTAGCTCTTGGTAAATTAGCACAAGCTATGTTCCATGGTGCAGAAGTATTCTCTATTAATGGTAATTTTGATGAAGCTTTAGAAGCTATGACTCAACTTGCTCGTGAAAAACACTTATATTTATTAAATTCAATTAACCCATTTAGATTAGAAGGACAAAAAACTATTGGTTATGAAATTGTTCATGATTTAGGATGGGAAGCTCCAGATAGAATTATCTTACCTGTAGGTAATGCAGGAAATATTTCAGCTATTTGGAAAGGTGTAAGTGAATTTCATCGTGCTGGATTTATTGATGATTTACCAATGATGACTGGTATTCAAGCTGAAGGAGCTTGTCCTATTGCAAATGCATTTAGAGATAAAACTATGGATATGACTCCTGTAGAAAATCCAGAAACTATTGCTACTGCAATCCGTATTGGTGCTCCTGTAAGTTATATTAAAGCATTAAGAGCTATTTATGATTCTAATGGTTTAGCTGAAACTGTTAGTGATGAAGAAATTCTCGATGCTCAAAAATTACTTGCAAGAACTGAAGGTATTGGTGTTGAACCAGCATCTGCAGCTTCTATTGCAGGACTTAAAAAATTAGTAGAACAAGGAGATATTGATAAAGGAGAAAGAGTTGTTTGTGTTGTAACTGGACACTTACTTAAAGATCCCAATACTGCAATTGATGCATGTGTTGATCCTGTCCAAGTAGATGCCGATATAGATAAAATTAAGGAGATTTTACTTAATAAATAGGTAATTTTTCATTATTATTTATTTTTTTAATCTTTTTATATTTCTTATTTTTCTATTTTTTAATCTTTTTATATTTCTTATTTTTCTATTTTTTTAATCTTTTTATATTTCTTATTTTTCTATTTTTTTAATCTTTTTATATTTCTTATTTTTCTATTTTTTTAATTTTTTTATATTTCTTATTTTTCTATTTTTTAATTTTTTTATATTTCTTATTTTTCTATTTTTTTAATCTTTTTATATTTCTTATTTTTCTATTTTTTAATTTTTTTTTTAATCTCTTTAAATTTTTTATATTTCTTATTTTTCTAATTCTTTTTAAATTTTTCTTTTATTTTTTAATTTTTATTAAGTTTTTTTATTATTTCTCAATTTGCTATAAGATTTTTATATGGAATTTAGATTTTTTTTATATTTTTTGTTAAGATTTGATTTGAAAAATTATTTATATTTTTTATAAATTATTATTAGTATAGTGTAAATAATATTAAATTTTAAGCATTTTAATAGATATATTTATATATTAAGAAATATACAATTATTATTATAAAAATTTGAGGTGTTAAATATGGAATTACCAATCGCTCCTATCGGAAGAATATTAAAAAATGCTGGTGCTGAAAGAGTAGCTGATGCAGCTAAAGAAGAATTAGCTGAAGCAATTGAAGAATACGGAAACGATATTGCTCAAAAAGCAGTTAACTTTGCACGCCACGCTGGTAGGAAAACTGTAAAAGCTGAAGACATTAAATTAGCAATTAAATAAGATTGCTGTTTAATTTTTTCTTGTTGAGATTTAGATTTAAGTAATTTTTTACTTTTATCTTTTTCTTAATAAACTTTTAGATACATTATTTTTTTATTTTTCAATTGTTTTCTAGTTATTTTTTTAATTGTTTTTCTTTTTTATTTAATTTAATCAATCATTGATTTCTTATTTTTGAGCTATTTTTCTAACAACATTTATATACTATAATTAACATATTTTATTAATGTCTAGTTCTCTAGAATTTATTTCATTAATACTAAATTGAGAAATTTTATATTATTAGCTAATTTTACTTAAACTAATAATATTCATTGAAAATATTAAACTGAAATAAATAATCTTTTTAAAATTTATTTTAGGCTTTATTATTTAGTGATGTGGATATAATATTTAGAGTTATAGATTAAAACTTTAAATCTGTAATTATAATTGAATATTCTAGCTTATTTAAGCAAACTTTTTATAAAATATTTTATTTTTAATAAGTTTTATCTATAATTAATAAATAATTAATTATTTAATTATTAAATTGATTTAATTATTTTAATTATATTTTGTATTTAATTATTTTGCTGATTTTTTTATAGTAATTATTGTCTCAATTAGGCAGTTTTTACTGTTTTAATTATTATAATTGTAAAATTTAAAAAATTATAGATTTACAGTTATAATATTTGCCGATGGATGGCAAAAGCCAGATGAAAAAGGAGGTAAATTATATGGCAAACATTTATGTAAAATTTGATACACCTGAAGAAATCGCTAATAAAGCAGAAGAAGCTTTAGAAGTAGCACAAAATACTGGTAAAGTAGCAAAAGGAACTAATGAAGTAACTAAATTTATCGAAAGAGGAAACGCGGCTTTAGTCGTTATTGCAGAAGATGTCGATCCTGCTGAAATCGTTGCTCATATTCCTGTTCTTGCTGAAGAAAAAGAAATTCCTTACGTATACTTAGCTACCAAAGATAAAGTTGGTGCAGCTGCTGGTTTAAGTGTTGGAACTGCTTCCGCTTGTATTGTAGATACTGGAGATGCTACCGAATTAGTAGCAGAAGTTGTTGAAAAAGTTGCAGAACTTAAAGAATAAGTATTGCGCTGTTTAGAAGATATCTATCTTCAATATAATTAACAGGTGATAGTATGGAAGAAGGAAGTCCAGCTGAAGTTATTGAAGTTCTTCACAGAACTGGTATGACTGGAGAAATTATGCAAGTAAAATGCAGAATTCTCGATGGAAGAGATAAAGGAAGAATCTTAACAAGAAATATCATGGGTCCTGTACGTGAAGGTGATATTTTAATGTTACTTGACACAATCAGAGAAGCTAAGGAGATTAGAACTCCTTAATAACCTAGTTATTAAAGCTTATCTATTAAAAGAAGGTGTTTTAACATGAGAACTTGTTCATTCTGTGGTAAAGAAATAGAAGAAGGTACTGGAAAAATGTATGTAAAAAAGGATGGTTCTATCTATTTCTTCTGTAGTAGTAAATGTGAAAAAAATATGATAAAACTTGGTAGAGTACCAAGGAAAGTTAAATGGGTTAAACAATGATTGAAAGAAGCTTTGTTATGATGAAGCCTGATGCGGTATCTAGACGTTTAATGGGTCAAGTTTTAAGTCGTTTTGAAGATAAAGGTCTCAAAATTGTAGCTATGAAATTAAGACAAATTGACGAAGATTTAGCAAAAGAACATTACGGAGAACACTCTGAAAAACCATTCTTCAATGGTTTAGTTGAATATATCACTTCTGCTCCATCTTTAACTATGGTTATTGAAGGAGATGATGCAATTTCTGTAATTAGAAAAATGGTAGGGGCAACTAATCCTAAAGAAGCAGATATGGGAACTATTAGAGGAGATTTCGGTATGGATACTGGAAGAAACATTATCCATGCATCTGATGCACCTGAATCTGCTAAAAGAGAAATTGCTCTTTTCTTTGATAAAGAAGAAATTTGTGATTATTCTATGTCTGATAACGCTTGGATTTACGAATAGATTTAATATTCGTTGTTTATAATCATTAACTATATTTAGTTTTATTATATTTGAATACTTAATGAGCTATTTAGTTTTATTATATTTGAATACTTAATGAGCTATTTAGTTTTATTATATTTAAAATCAAAATAATATATTGTTTAAATTTATTGAATTATTTAATTGTGGGTGGAGTAAATATGAAGATTAGATCCCCAATTGTATCTGTTTTAGGTCATGTAGATCACGGTAAAACTACATTATTAGATTATGTTAGGGGAAGTACTGTAGCTGATAGAGAAGCTGGTGGTATTACCCAACATATTGGTGCTACTGAAATACCAATAGATACAATAAATAAAATTTGCGGTAATTTTATAGCTAGATTATCAATTAAAGATACAATTCCAGGTTTATTTTTTATAGATACTCCAGGGCATGCAGCATTTACCTCACTTCGTAAACGTGGTGGAGCTTTAGCTGATTTAGCTATTTTAATTGTTGATATTAATGAAGGTTTTAAACCTCAGACTTATGAAGCAATTAATATTTTAAAAATGTATAAAACTCCATTTATCGTTGTAGCTAATAAAATTGATAGAATATTTGGATGGGAGGTTCATGAAGGTGCTTCCTTTATGGAAAGTTTTAAACAACAAGCTCCAGTTGTACAAACTGAATTAGATTTAAAAGTTTATGACCTTGTTGGAAAATTACATGAAGAAGGATTCCAATCTGAAAGATTTGATAGGGTAAATGATTTTTCAAGCCAAATTTCAATTATTCCAATTTGTGCAAAATCTGGTGAAGGTATTGTTGAGTTAATTGCTATGTTACTTGGTTTAGCTCAAGAATATTTAACAGAACAATTAGAAATCCATGAAGATGCTCCTGCAAAGGGGACTGTCTTAGAAGTTAAAGAAGAAACTGGTCTTGGTGTAACTGTTGATAGTATTATCTATGATGGTGTCATTAGCGATGGTGATGAAATAGCTTTAATGGATACAAACAATCTTGTAAAAACTAAAATCAGATCTATTTTAAGGCCTCTACCTCTTGAAGAGATGAGAGATTCTAAAAAGAAATTTAAAAAGGTTGATGAAGTTGTTGCAGCAGCAGGTATTAAAATAACTGCTCCAAATCTTGATGATGTTGTTTCTGGCTCTCCACTTAGAGTATTAAGTGATGAAGAAGATGCAGAAGCAGAATTATTGAAAGAATTGGAAGATATTACTGTTGATACAGATGATGAAGGTTTATTTGTTAAAGCAGATACTTTAGGTTCACTTGAAGCTGTTGTTCATTTACTTAAAGAAATGGATATTCCAATAAGATCTGCAGAAATTGGGGATGTAAGTAAAAGGGATGTAATAGATGCATCTATTGCTAAGGATGAAAATATAGAGCATGGTGTAATCATTGCATTTAATGTAAAAGTACATCCTAAAGCTGAAAATGATTTAAGTAATTCTGGTGTTAAACTATTTGCTGGTGATGTAATCTATCAAATAACCGAAGATTATGAAGCTTGGGTTCAAGAGAGAAAAGAAGCACAGAAAAAGCAATGGCTTGAATCTATTATTAAGCCAGCTAAGCTTATGATTCTTCCAAAATTAATATTTAGGCAAAGTAAACCAGCTATTTGTGGTATTGAAGTTGAAGCAGGAACCGTAAAACAAGGTTACTCTTTAATGAATGCAAATGGTGATTATGTAGGTACTATTGCCAGTATGGAAGATAAAGGTGAAACATTAACTGCTATTTCAAGAGGTCAAAGAGTTGCTATGGCTATTAATGATGCTATAGCTGGTAAAGACTTTGAAGAAGGAGATAGTTTATTTGTAGATATTCCTGAAAAGCACTATAAAATTTTAGAAAGAGAATTTAAAGATAAATTAAATGAAGATGAATTTACTGCTCTTGATGAAATCTTAGAGATTAAACGTATAAAAGATAAAGATTGGGGTAAATTCGGTCTTTTTGAATAATTAACAATATATTTTGGTAGTAAATTTCATATATTTAAGATTATATAATAAATACTAGAGATTAAGGAAGATTAAATTCCTAAAAATAAAAGGAGGAATTTTATTGGTATTTAAAATTGTTGTATCTGAAAAAGAATTAAGTTATCAATTAGAAATTGATGATGCAAAACAATTAAACAGCTTAACTATTGGTGAAGAATTCGATGGTCAAATCGTTGGTTTAGATGGCTACACTTTAAAAATCACTGGAGGCAGTGACAAAAACGGTTTCGCTATGAAAAGAGACGTTGATGGTCCTAGAAGAATTAAAAGTCTTTTAACTGGTGGAGTAGGCTACAAACCTAAAGCTGATGGTGTTAAAAGAAGAAAAACTGTCAGAGGAAATACTATATCTGATGACATTGTTCAAATTAACACTGTTGTTACCAAAGCAGGTAACAAATCTTTATCTGATATCTTTAATCCTAATGAAGAGGAAGCAGAAGAATAATCAGATATTCAAGTGATTAATGAAATTTATAATGGAATTTATTTTCATTATTATTTTTATTTTTCATTAGATATTTAAATTTATATTATATTTTATTATTTTCAAATTTAAAAGTTTAAATCATGTTTATATTAATATTGAATTATAAATATGATTTTAATTTAAAAATAATCATAATTCATAAGTATGATTCAATATTAATTATAAACTTATTTAATTAATATTTATTAATTAATTAAAATTATTTTATTTAAAAAAATTAAAGGTGTAATCTGTGAAAGTACAATCTGATGTTAACATAGGACTTGTGGGCCATGTCGATCACGGAAAAACAACACTTACTAAAGCATTATCTGGTGTATGGACAGATACTCACAGTGAAGAAACAAAAAGAGGTATTTCTATTCGTTTAGGATATGCGGATATTGAATTTAGAAAATGCCCTAAATGTGAAGAACCTTTATGTTACACTACTAAAGATGTTTGTGAACATTGTGGAAGTGAAACTGATGTAATTAGAAAAGTATCATTTGTAGATGCTCCAGGACATGAAACTTTAATGGCTACTATGTTATCTGGTGCAGCAATTATGGATGGTGCTGTTTTAGTAATTGCAGCTAATGAAAAATGTCCACAACCTCAAACTAAAGAGCATTTAATGGCACTTGATGTTATTGGTGTTAAGGATGTAGTTGTAGTTCAAAATAAAGTGGATATTGTTCCTAGGGAAAGAGCTATTGAGAGTTACAATGAAATTAAAGAATTTGTAAAAGGTACTTGTGCAGAAGATGCACCAATTATCCCAGTATCTGCTCAACAGGGAGCTAATATTGATATTCTTATTAAAGCTATTAATGATAATATTGTCACTCCAGAAAAAGAATTGGATAAAGCTGCTAGGATGCATGTAGCTAGGTCATTTGATATTAATAAACCTGGTTCTCACCCTAATAAAATTAAAGGCGGAGTAATCGGAGGAAGTTTAGTTCAAGGCACTCTTAAATTAGGAGATATTATTGAACTTAGACCTGGAATTAATATTAAAGAAAGTAAACAGGACAAATGGATTAGTTTACATTCTGAAATAATTGGTTTAGAAGCTGGTGGAGAATCTGTTGAAGAAGTAGGGCCTGGAGGCCTTATTGGTGTAGCTACTAAATTAGACCCTGCATTAACTAAAGCTGATTCATTATCTGGGTCTGTTGCTGGTGCTGAAGGTACATTACCTGATGTATTACATAGTTTTGATATGAAAACTGAACTTTTAGAACGTGTTGTAGGAACTAAAGAAGAGAAAAAAGTAAATCCAATTAAAATTAAAGAACCTTTAATGATTAACTGTGGTACAACTACCACTATTGGTGTAGTTACTAAAGTTAAGAAAAATGTTAGTGTTACATTAAAATTACCTATCTGTGCAGATAAAGGTGATAGAGTTGCACTATCCCGTAGAGTAGGTGCTCGTTGGAGATTGATTGGATTTGGTATTATTCAATAATTTTATTGGATTTTATTTCAAAAATTGTTTTTTAAAGAATGATTATTAAAAAATAATTATTAAAGAAATACTATTAAAGAATAATTATCAAAGAATAATTATTAAAGAAATACTATTAAAGAATAATTATCAAAGAATAATTATTAAAGAAAGATTATTAAAAATTATTTATTTAAATTATTTAATTTATTTAAAAATATTTAGTTAACTGTGATAAGATGGAATCTAGAGATAAAAGAGAGGTATTTATAGATACTAACTTTTTTATGATTCCTTTTCAATTTAATGTAGATATTCTAGAAGAATTTAAAAGAGTTTTACCTAATTATAGTTTAGTCACTACAAAATTTGTTATTAATGAACTTAAAGGCTTAAAAAATAACAATAAAGGTAAAGTTAGATTAGCTGCAAGTTTAGGCTTAAAAATTGCACAATCTGATGAGATTGAAATTAGGAATATTCCTTTAAATAATGAAGAATCTGTTGATGATGCATTAATTAGAATTTCTAAAGTATTAGCTACAAATGATGCTAATTTAAGGAAAAAAGCTAAGAAAAAAGGAATTACATTAGTTATTTTAAGACAAAAGAAATATCTAGCTGTTGAAGGTTATATAGTTTAACTATTATTTAATAATGGCTTATGAAACATTTATTTATTTAATATTATAATTAACTTTAAATAGTATTTAATAATTATATTTAATTAATTCATAAATTTATTTTAAAAAAAATTTAAATTTCACTTAAAACGAGGGATTATTTTGTATTACATGACAACTATTGAGGGAACTGTAAGAATTCCACCTTACAAATTTGATGAACCTCTTGAAGATGTAGCTATTGAAACTTTAAATGAAGAGTACATTGGTAAGCTTGATAAAAATTTAGGTTTAATGGTTGGTGCTTTTAGTATTGAAGAAATTGGTGAAGGAGTACTTATTATGGGTGATGGTGCTGCTTACCATAATGTTGTATTTAATGCAATTTTCTTTAAACCAGAAGAACAAGAAATTGTTGAAGGTGAAGTTACTGATATTACTGAATTTGGTGCATTTGTTAGAATTGGACCAATGGAAGGTCTCGTACATGTATCTCAAGTAACTGATGATTATATTAACTATGATTCAAGGAATGCATCTCTTTTAGGTAATGAATCTAAAAAGATCTTAACTGAAGGGGATAGTATTAGAGCAAGAATTGTTACTTTAAGTCTTAAAGGTAAAACTATTAATGAATCTAAAATTGGTCTTACAATGAGACAACCTAACTTAGGTAAATTTGAATGGATTCAAGCAGAAAAAAATAAAGCACAATCAAAAAAGCTTATTGCTAAGGTGGAAGAATAATGGTATTAAAAGCTTGTACACATTGTAGTTTATTATCTGAAAAAGAACAATGCCCTGAATGTAAAAACCCTACTTCTTCTAATTGGAGTGGACTTTTAATAGTAACTGATCCTAAAGACTCTAATGTTGCTCGTGAGTTAGGTATTGATAAACCTGGAGAATATGCTTTAAGGGTAAGATAATTCTTTTATTACTTTTTTATTTTCTTTTTTTAATTTCTTGATTTCTTTATTTTAGCTATTTTTTATTTATTAATCTTATTTTTTATTATTTTTACAATTATTTTTAATTTTAACCTTCAATCATTTTAAAATTATACCTATTTTTTAGGCTTTGCTTTAAACTAAAGATATAGGTTTTTTCAAAAACTATAAATAATATATTTTAAATATAGTAATTTAAATATTTTATTAATACATAAATGTTTAGTGATATTAATGTAGTTTAATTAAAATATTTTTATAATATTTGGAGGTCTTAAATGACTGAATTATTTGATTTATTTAAAGAAGCTTTAAAATATCCTACTAACGATTATAAAGCATTACTCATTTTTGGAGTAATTTTCCTTATTGCAAACTTATATTCAGTATTTACTGCTTGGGGTATTGAACTTGATAGTGTAGTAATAGGTTTATTGAGTATTATTTCAATTATTCTTTATTTTGTTACTGAAGGTTATGCTTTAAGTGTTGTAAGGGAATCATTAGACCTTATTGATGAAATTCCAGCTTTTAATATTATTGCAAATTTCGTTGATGGTTTAAAGTTATTTGTTGTACAAATTGCTTATTATATTATTCCAACAATCCTTGTTTTAATTGTCGGATGGCTTTCTGGAACTTTCTATGCATTATTTAATATTGTTGAATATCTAGGTCAAGATTTTACAAGTACAAGTTTAAATACCACTACTATTTCATTTAATGCAGTTCCTCAAGAATATTGGTCTGCTTTAGCTATAGGGCTTGTCATTACTGCAATTTTTGCAATGATCTTATTTATTATTTTTGGATTATTATTAGGAATTGCAGAATGTAGATTAGCTAAATATGACAGTATTGGAGAAGCTTTAAACATTAGGGAAGTTATTGAAGATATTAAAAAAATTGGTATTGGAAGATATATTGGATGGTATATTCTTTTATTTGTTATCACTATGATTATAAGCTTTGTTTTAGGATTTATTAATGCTATTCCATATATTGGTGTATTAATTGGCTTTTTAGTTGGTACTCCATTTATAACTTTATTTGGTTCTAGAGCTTTAGGAGCACTTTATAGTGATGTAGAATAAATAATTATAATATCAAACGGTAATTCAATATTAATATAATTTAATATAATTTAATATAATAAAATATTGAATAATTATTTGATGAATATTTTTATTTCTCTTTTCTTTTTTTTTTTTTTAAATGATTTTA
>NZ_FOTL01000033.1:5000-24288 GCF_900114585.1 Methanobrevibacter olleyae
ATGAAATTGCTAAAAAGTATTTAGGTGATAAATTTGGTGCCCTTATTGCATTTGGAATAAAAGGAGGATTAGAAGCAGGAAAAGAATTTATTAATAATGTTGAATTATTATCATTACTTGCTAATATTGGTGATGCAAAAAGTTTAGTTATTCATCCAGCATCTACTACACATCAACAATTAGGCCCTGAAGAACAAAAAAGTACTGGTGTAACTCAAGATTTAATTAGATTGTCTGTAGGTCTTGAGGATGTAGAAGATATCATTGCTGATATTGATCAAGCTCTAGATAAAGTTACATACAATTTTGGTGAATAATAGATTATTTCTTAAAATTATCATTTTCTATTTTTTCATTTTATTTTTAATTATTTCTTAAAATTATCATTTTCTATTTTTTCATTTTATTTTTATTAATTTTATTAATTTTTTTATTTCATAAATTATTATATTCTAATTTTAAATTAGAAATTAGTTAAACCTAAACCTTATATACTAAAACTTACTAATAATTAAATATGAAAATATAACTATTGTTATATTTTTTAAAATATGATTATAACTATTGTTATAATTTTAAATTAAACTATTTGATTTTCAATTAAAGATTTAATTCTATAAATTATTAGGAGTGATTATTATGATATACATGGACAATTCTGCTACTTCTCCAATTAAAGAAGAAGTATTTAATGCAATGATTCCCTATTTAAAAGAGGAGTTTGGAAATCCTTCAACTTTTTATACTTTAGGTAGAAATGCTAAAAAGGCTGTCGAAGAAGCTCGTGAAAATATAGCTAAATTAATAAATGCTGATACAAAAGAGATTATATTTACAAGTGGAGGTACCGAATCTGATAATATGGCTATTAAAGGTGTGGCTTTAAAATTTGAAGATAAAGGTAAACATATTATTACAACAGAAATTGAACATCCTGCAGTACTTAGAACTTGCGAATTCTTAGAATCAAGAGGCTTTGAACTTAGTTATTTACCTGTAAATGAAAATGGTATAATTAGTACAGAAGATTTGAAGAATGCAATAAGAGAGGATACTATTTTAATTTCTGTAATGCATGCAAATAATGAAATAGGAACTATACAACCTATTGAAGAAGTAGGTAAAATTGCAAAGGAAAATAATATTTTATTCCATTGTGATGCAGTACAATCTGTTGGAAAAATACCTGTTGATGTAAAAGAAGCAAATATTGACTTATTGTCTATTTCTTCTCATAAAATTTATGGTCCAAAGGGTGTAGGTGTACTATTTATTAAAAAAGGGCTTAAATTAGAGTTATTAATTCATGGTGGTGGCCAGGAGAATGGTCTTAGATCTGGAACTGAGAATGTTCCAGGTATAGTGGGTTTTGGTAAAGCAGCTGAGCTTGCTTACGAGCATTTAGATGAAAATATTGCAAAACTTAAGCAATTAAGAGATTCTCTTATAGAAAAGATTCTTGAAAGGATTCCCGAATCTTACTTAAATGGTGATAGGGAAAATAGACTTCCAAATAATGCAAACTTTAGATTTTCTTCAATTGAAGGTGAAGGTTTAATTTTAAGATTAGATGCTGAAGGAATTAATGGAGCAACTGGTTCTGCATGTTCATCTAAAAGTTTAAAAGCCTCATATGTATTAAGTGCTTTAGGTTTAGAGGATGAAGAAATTCATGGTTCTTTAAGATTAAGTTTAGGAACTGAGAATAATATGAAAGATGTTGATGTAGTAGTAGATGCAATAGCTAAAGTTGTTGGTGAACTAAGAGAAATGTCTCCATTGTGGGATAATAAAAATAATGTATCTTTAGAATTAGATGAATCTAAATTTACAGACTCTAATAATTAGAAATTAAAATATTTTAAGTTAATTATTTAAATTAAAAAACTATCTAAAAATTGAATGATGTGATATTATGTATAGTGATAAGGTTATGGATCATTTTACAAAGCCAAGAAATTCCGGTATTATTGAAGATGCAAGTGGTGAAGGAACCGTTGGAAATCCTACTTGTGGTGATTTAATGACTATTTATATTGATGTGGATAATGATGAAGTAATTCAAGATATAAAATTTAAAACTTTTGGTTGTGGTGCTGCAATAGCTACAAGTAGCATGATAACTGAAATTGCAAAGGGAATGAATGTTGATGAAGCTTTAGAAATAACTAGAAATGATGTAGCTGATGCATTAGATGGTCTTCCACCAATTAAAATGCATTGTTCTAACCTAGCAGCAGATGCATTAACTGAAGCAATTAAAGATTATAAATCTAAAATTCATTGAGTTTTAATTTTTTAATTATTTTAATTATTTTTTATTTTTTATTTTTTCTATTTTTCATTATTTTTTTATTTTAGTTTTATATATATTTGAAACTTTTTTTATTTTAGTTTTATATATTTGAAACTTTTTTAATTTTAATTTACAATTTTTCATAACTCTTCTAGAAAATTATTGCAATTTTTCACATTTTCATTATTGTGGTAAAATTATATATTAGCATTTAATTAAATGATAGTTTATTGAAATAAAATTAATTTAATTAATCATAAAATTTATTTAATAAGAAGTGATGGTCTATTTGTAAAAATGAATTTATACTATCTATATGTGATAGGTTAAATATAGTAGTTTAATAAATTTTTTTGTTTTTGCTTTAAAAGATAGAAAAAATAGAATTTTTAAAAGATAAAAAAATAGAATTTTTAAAAAATTTTTAAAAAAATAGAAAATGAAAAATGATTAATACAAATTTTTTTTTTTTATTAATAAAAATGTATTTAAATTAATTGTTTTTAAAATTTTATATTAAATTTAAATTATTATTATTATTTTTAAAATTTTATATTAAATTTAAATTATTATTATTATTTTTAAAATTTTATATTAAATTTAAATTATTATTATTATTTTTAAAATTTTATATTAAATTTAAATTATTATTATTATTTTTAAAATTTTATATTAAATTTAAATTATTATTATTATTTTTAAAATTTTATATTAAATTTAAATTATTATTCCTTAGTCATATTTTGGACTTCATTTAGAAGTTGTTTTAAAACTTCTTTTCCAAGACCTTCAATATACTTAATTGATCCTGCACATTCATGGCCTCCGCCATCAATACCTGCTTGAGGTATTTTATCTGCAAGACTAATCACTATATTATTTACATTAAAACCAAATAATTGATGGACGGTATCAGTTGCTCTTAAAACTCCGAAATCCGGGCCATGTCCAAGAGTTATAATTGGTTTATCTTCACCAATTTCTTTAACAATCTTGTCATGAACAAATCCACATGTTTTTCCAGGAGCTGGGAATGTAAATTTATGAGCATATTTCTCAACATCTAAAACATTAAAGTAGATTCCATTTTCTAACTGTATTCTCTTAATATTTGGTAAAGCTGCTTTCATTTGAGTATCAACACGTTTTAAATATTCTTTATATAGTGCTTCAACCATTTTTGGATGTTTATCAAGGTTATCAACACCTAAAATAGTATCCATTATGCCTCTACCATTCATAAATCTAAGGAAGTATGCTTCAAAATCAACACATTCAGCAATTTTCTTTAATTGTTCTCTATCATAAGCTTTTTCTGATGCAAGTTTAATATATTGTTCTACTTCATCAGCTTCAGCATGGTCTCCTAAAAGAGCAATAGCTGGTAAATGTTTAAGCAAATCCTTTACTTCAGGATTAATAATATGTGCTATCTCAGTTGCAAGTGCACCAGCAGTTATTTGTGAGTCTCCCCCTACAAGATATGGATTTACATGAGTATCTACATATTCATCAACTGCAACAGTACCTGCAATAATATCATCACTATTACAATCTATAGTTCCATCAATAGTTTCTCCACTTTTTAAAGTTTTTGTAATTAATTCTCCAGGGAAATGATGGTCAATAACTACAATTTCAATATCATAAATTTTTGCTTGCATTAATGATACAATATCTTCTTCAGTAGAACCATTATCTAATAATAGGATTAATGGTAATTTTTGCCCATGTCTTTTCAGGTCTTCTAATGCAAAGGATAAATCTTTAACCACGTCTTCTAATTCATAGAATGGGGCTTTACTTGGAGAGCGTTTAAAGTAATGGTATTCTGCATCACTATCTGGATTATTCTCTTTTAAAAAAGGAATAACTGCTTTTTCAATTGCAACTCCTGCACAAATACCATCTGCATCAGCATGATGTCTAACGAGAATAGATCTTCCATCTAAAATAGCTCTTCTAATAACTTTTGCAGCTTCTCTCATTTTAGGTTTTAATCTATCTAAAATTGGGCTTTGAATTAAGAAATCCACATCATCAGGTTCTGCTTTTTTATCTAAAGCTATATCAATGAGTTCTCTCATTTTCTTAGCTTTTTCGTCCTCTAGTTTTTCAATACTGCTAGATTCTATTTGGATTTCACCATTATGTTTGTTAACTTCTCCAATTACTTCAACAATATCACCAATTTCTATTTCTGGATACATTCTAACTCCAGGTTCATTAAATGCAGCTGCCCAAGTAATTGAAGTTTCATCAGTAATTGTAAATATAGTTGGTCCAGAGGTTTGCTGTATTTGTATTACTTCTCCGTAAACTTTTACAATGTTTTTAAGTGAGGAATCATCGAGAGATGCAATTTTTGTTCTTTCAATATTTTTCTTGACTTTTTTAATTATATATTCTCCTTTAAAAACACTTGCAGGAGCCATATCTACTTCACGTTTTCTCTCTTTTATTTGTGTTATTCTTACAAATACATAGTCCCCTACTTTATTATTAGAGTTACGTGTTCTCATTAATCCCCAAACTTGATTGTTTAAGCTTACAAAAAGACCATATCTTTCTACTCTAGTGACTTTACCTCTATAGATGGAATTAAGTTCTAAATCACTCATTTCACATAATTCATCTAATTCATAAACAATTTCTTTTCCAGAAATATCAGATTCGACAACTATTTTTTCTGGGCTTTTTTCTTCTAGTTTTTTCATTTTTTCTTCTTCTTGCTTTTCAATACATTCATCACAATAGTTTTTATCAGAGTCAATAAGTTTTCCACAAGTATTACAAAGATTAATTTCTCCAGTTCCATTACAATAAGGACAACTTTCTAATAGATCTACTGTTCCTTTTCCATTACATACTTCACATGGAACATCTTGGTTAGCATCTAAATCAAACTTTGCTCTAGCATTACTGTTTACTCCTTTAAAATGATTCTTCATTTCAAAAGTGTCTATATAACCAGTTCCATCGCAACTTTCACATATTTTTGTATCTACAATTATAGAACCAGTTCCATTACATTTAGGACATGATTTTTTCATTTTTTCCTCTCTCACTTAATTTAGATTATAATATTTAAAAATTAAATTATCCTATATTTTTTTGAATAATTTGGTTTTTTTATATTATTCCTGCTTTTTTGAATAATTCAGTGTTATTTTCTACTAATTTATTTCTTTCATTTTGAAGAATTACTGCTTTTTTCATTAATGAGTTAGCTGATTTAGCATAGGAATTTCCAGAATAAGTATCATTATTTATATAGTATTGCATAGCTAAATAAAGTTCATCACTTGCTTGTTTTTTTAAGGACACTTCCTCTTTGATTAAATTTATATAGTCTTTATAAGTACTTTCATTTAAATCATCTTTATACTCTTCAATTTCTGAAAGTTTTTCCTCAGCATCATTAAATTTTTCTTTTGCCATTTGGATATTGTTATTTCCACTAGCAAAATCACGGCTATTAATAGAGCTAATAGCAGAATTATAATCAGTATCTCCTTCAGTAATATCTGTATTCAAATCTTTCATTCTATTGTTTATATTATCAATAGGGCTATTAATACATCCACTTATACTAACAACTGCTATTAATACTAAAACAATTAATATAATATCTTTTCTCATGTTATCTAATATTCTTTTTTTAAATTTATTTGTTTATTTTTAATTTTTTAAATTAATTATTGTATACATGAAAATAATAATTTTATTATACTATAATATTAATAATATGATTTTCATATTTAATAAAATTTAGTAATTTAAGAAAAATAATAGAATTTTTTTTTAAACCATTTGAAAAATAGTAAATGGTTAGAATAGTTTAAGTTAAAAACTAAAAACATTAAGTTAAAAACTAAAAACAAAGTAAACTTTTTAAAATAAGCTAATGGGAAGATAAGTTAAAAAATTTAAATTAAGTTAAAAGGTAAAAATAAAGTAAATAAGAAAATAAGTTAAAAATAAAAACAAAAAAGTATTATTTAAATAAATAATACTTAGGAATGCCATAAACCGTGAATGTTACAATATTCAATAGCTTTTACATCTTCAAGCTCTGCATTCACATCAAATACTGCTTTAGGTTCATCATTAGGTTTTAAGTTTGCACGGTAAACTTGATCTCCAACTATTAATTCAACGAAATTAATGTAATGTTCTTCTTCCATTGGGTGTGGTACTTCTCCCATAGTTACGACAATTTTACCACCTTCTTTAGTAATTACAGGGATGTGTTTTACTCCACCTTCTGGTAATTGTCTAGGTTCTAAAAGTTCCATTGCTTCTTCACAACAACTTAATTCACCTGCACCTTCTGCAATAACTTCAACCATGTTTCCACAACGGTTACATCTGTAAATTTCATTAATTTTAGTCATATTATTTCCTCCAAATAATGATTAATTCTATTTTGTTTTTTTCAATATTTAAAGTTTTATATAATTAAAATATTTGAGTTTTTTTCAATATTTAAGGTGTTATATAATTAAAATATTTGAGTTTTTTCAATATTTAAGGTTTTATATAATTAAGATATTTGATTTTAAAGGCTATTATATTTATATATGTTATTTTTATTTTTTTATTATTTTTTCTTCTATTCTTTTATTTATTTTAGCTTATATTTTGAAATGTTTTATAAAAACTTTTTATATTTGTAATTATATAAATATAAATTAAGAAATTAAAATTTCATTTAAAGTTTTTCAAATTCAAGGAAAAAATTAATTTTTAAAATCTTTTTTAATCTTTAAAAAGTTTTACATACTTTATTTGAAATTTTATCAAATTTTAATAAATCAAAAATTAATAAGATAAATTAAAGTTAGGTATCAATAGATAATCATAGTTTGATTAAATAATATGTGTAATTTGTAATATGCCTATAATTTAAGTGGGTGAAAGTATGAGTTTAATTATTGCTTATGTTGGAAATAAAGGATGTGTAATGGTAGGGGACAAAAGGAGAATTGCTTATTTTGGTTCTAAAGAAGAACGTGAACTTTTAGAACAAGAAATTTATTCTGGAGATATTTCTAGTGATGAAGACTTATATGCAAGAGCAGAAGAACTTGAAATAAGTTTAAAAATAAGTGATGATGCATGCAAAGTAAAAAGCTTAGAAAATGTTGCAGTAGGAGAAGTTAGTTCAAGAGGAGCTATGGAAACTAAAAGAAAAAGAATTTATGGTACAACAAATGGTTTCCAGATTGTTGAGCTCACTGGCTCTGAAATCGTTAATGTTAAAAGAGGCGAATCCTCTATAATTGTATTTGGAAATAAAATTACAAAGTCTTTAGCTAATGATATGCTTAAAAATAAATGGAAGCCTAGTTTTAGTTTAAAATATATGGGAGAGATCTTTGGACAAATCATAGAGGATATTTCTACAAAAACACCTTCTTTAGGTACTAAGTATGATGTTGTTATTCAACAGAATAATTTATCTAAAACTAAAGTTCAAGATTATTTAGATGAAGTTATTGAAAGAGATATAAATCTTTTAGCTAAATTTCGAAATAAACTTAAAGAAGATTTATTAAAACAAAATGAAACAATTAAATTGGCTTCCACTATTATTGATGAAGGACCTATAGGTATTGTTGATTCAATTGATGAAAACTTAATTCAAGTTAAATTAAACCCTGATGTTAGAGCATTTGATATTAATTGGAAACTTCTTGCAAAACCTGGCGAAAATGTTATCATGTTTGTTGAAGGAGAAGATGCTGTATCATTAAAAGACCAAGTTGTAATAGAAAATGAAGCTTTATGTATTAAAGGTAATAAAGCTAATTTAAAATGTGATATTATATTATGTCATCTTGAATAAATTGTATTTATTATTTCTTTAGTTATTGTAAAGGTGACAATAATGAAATTAACATTTTTAGGATCTGGTGGTGGTAGATTTACCACTATTAGTCAGAAAAGAATGACTGGAGGCTTTCGAATTGAGGATTTTGGTGGAAAGAACTATCAAATCGATCCAGGTCCTGGAGCCCTTGTTAGGTCTTACCAATTTGGTGTGAATCCTACAAAAATTGATGGTGTTTTTATATCGCATTCTCATACAGACCACTATAATGATGCTGAAATTTTTATTGAAGCTATGACAAAAGGCATGACTAGAAATAATGGTATTATTATGGGAAGTCAAACTATTTTTGATAAATTTCAACAGTGGGGTCCAGCAATTTCAAGTTATCATAAAAGTAATTCTAAAAATCTAATTTTAACTCCTAATAAAATAGCACGCTTTCCTAAATTTACTATTAAAGGAACTGCTACAAAACATGGTGATCCTACTGGTGTAGGTTTCCAAATAGAAAATAATGGCTTTAAGATTTCATATACTTCTGATACAGAGTATTTTGATGAATTAGCTAAATATCATAAAAATGCAGATATTTTAATTGGCAGTGTTTTAAGACCTGGAGTAAGATCTATTAGGGGACATATGTGTACGGATAATTTTATTGAGATTGTTGAACAAGTAAAGCCAAGTTTAGCAATTATGACTCACTTTGGATTTAAGATGATTCTTGCAAATCCAGTTGAAGAGGCAATTAGAGTTTCTAAAAAGACAGGTGTAAGGACATTAGCTGCTTTTGATGGTATGAGGGTAGATATTAATGAAAAATATCCTGAACGCTCTAAAATGATTCGTCTAAAAGATAGGTTTGCTAATCGCTTAAAACAAGAAGAAGTTTATCCTCTTAATTTTGAAACAAAACAAAATAAAAGAAGAAACAATAAAAATAATTATGCTAAGTTTAATTAATTTTTCTTTTTATATTTTTTTAATTATTCTTTTTAAATATTTGCTTTCTTTTTTATATTTTTTTTAATTATTCTTTTTAAATATTCTCTTTCTTTTTTATATTTTTTTTAATTATTCTTTTTAAATATTCACTTTCTTTTCTATATTTTTTTAAATTTTGTTTTTAGTTTTACAAACTTTATTTTAATTTTTATTATTTTTAACTATTTTTTATAAAAAACTAATTTCATGAAAAAATTGCAATTTTCATGAAATATTTATTTAGTTCAAATATCTTTATTTAGATTACTGGGATGTATAAATCCTCCACGTATCATATGGTCTGCTAGAATTATGGCTGTAGCTGATTCAGCAACGGTAGTGACTCTTGGACAAATACATGGATCATGTCTACCACTAATTTCTAATTTTGTGTTTTCTTTTTTATCTAAATCAACAGTATTTTGGATTTTAGATATGGATGGGGTTGGTTTAACCGTTATTCTTGAAATAATAGGCATACCATTACTCATACCCCCAAGAATACCTCCAGAATTATTTGTTTTGGTTTTTATTTCACCATTCTCATCATAGTAAAATTCATCATTAAGCTCTGAAGCAGTTGATTTTGCACTGTCAAACCCTAAACCAATTTCAACTCCTTTAACTGCATTTATACTCATTAATATTTGGGCTAGATCGCCGTCAAGTTTTCCAAAAACAGGTTCTCCAAGTCCTACAGGAACTCCAATTGCTATGGTTTCAACTATTCCTCCAACTGAATCGCCTTCTTGTTTTTTAGAGAGAATTAATTCTTCCATAAGTTTTGCAGATTCTAAATCTCCACATTTAACATTATTTTTATTGATATTTTCTTCAAGATTTGCATAATCTATACTTCTAGCTTTAATATCTCCAATTTGAACTACATGGGAGGTAATTTTTATACCTTTTGTTTTTAATAATTTTTTTGCAATAGCTCCTCCAATAACATGGCTTATAGTAGTTCTACCACTTCCACGACCTCCTCCATTGTAGTCGTAAATGCCATATTTTTCTAACCAACAATAATCCCCATGTCCCGGTCTTGCTGTGTTTTTAATATTTGAATAATCTTTTGATTTTTGATTATTATTATATACAATTCCAGTAATTGGTGTTCCATCTGTTTTTCCTTCAAATATTCCGGATAATATTTCTATTTTATCCTCTTCTTCTCTAGATGTTGTTAATGCACTTGTTCCAGGCCTTCTTTTATTTAATTCAATTTGAATATCTTTTTCACTAAGTTTTAAATTAGCTGGACAGCCATCTACAACGGCTCCAAGTGCTTTTCCATGACTAGAACCAAAACTTGTAATTGAAAATATTTTTCCAATAGTATTTGTCATATTATTCCTCAAAATCACTGATTAATTAATTAAGATAATAATTTAAATAATAATTTAGATAACTAATAAAAAATAATTTAGATAATCAATAAAAAATAATTTAAATAATAATTTAGATAACTAATAAAAAATAATTTAAATGATAATTTAATTAAGTTTTTGATTAATTTTTTTATTTTTAATTTTCTCTATTATTAAGTATTCTTATTTAGATTAATATAGTTTAAGTTTTTATAAAAATTTATATTATTAATTTGATAAAATATTATATATAAAATTACAATATGTTTTTAAAAACTGTAATTTAAACTGTAATTTATTTATAAAAAATTTAATTAAATTATGAACTTATAATATAATTTTAAAAAAATTGCAAACTATCTAAACTTATTTGTATTATTTAATCATTAAGAAGTGAACATTAAGAAGTGAAAATATGAATTTTCCAATTACAAGAATGAGAAGATATAGAAAAAACTCTAAAATTAGAGATATTGTACGTGAAACTAAATTAAATAAAGAAGATTTAATTTATCCAATATTTGTTAAAGAGGATTTAAAAGATGGTGAAAAAGAATCTATTTCTACAATGCCTGGAGAATATAGATATTCTTTAAATGACTCTGTGGACTATGCAAAAGAATTAGAATCTAAAGGTTTAAAATCTATTATTGTCTTTGGTATTCCAAGTGAAGATAAAAAAGATGAAATTGGTTCTCCAGCTTTTGCTTCAACTGGTATTGTTCAAAAAACTGTTCGTAAACTTAAAACTGAAACTAATTTAGTTATCATTACTGATGTCTGTTTATGCCAATACACTTCTCATGGCCATTGTGGCATTATTCGTGAAAATGATGATAGCGAATTTGGCTTTGAAATTTTAAATGATGAATCATTAGAATATCTTGCAAAAGTTGCTTTATCCCATGCAGAAGCAGGTGCTGATATTGTCGCTCCTTCTGATATGATGGATGGCAGAATCCAAGCTATCAGAAAACTTCTTGATGAAAAGGGTTATATTGATACGATGGTCATGTCTTATTCAGTTAAATTTGCTTCTTCATTTTATGCTCCATTTAGAGAGGCAGCTTGTTCTACTCCATCTGCAGGAAATAGAAAATCTTACCAAATGGATCCTGCAAATGTCCTTGAAGCAATTAGAGAAGCTGAACTTGATGTAATTGAAGGTTCTGACTTTTTAATGGTTAAACCTGCTTTACCTTATTTGGATATTATTAAAACCATAAGGGAAGAATTTGACTTACCTTTAGTAAGTTATAATGTTAGTGGTGAGTACTCTATGATTATGTCAGCTATTGAAAATGGTTATTTAACTGAAGATTCAATTATAGAAGCTTTATTATCTATTAAAAGAGCGGGAGCTGATTTAATCATAACCAATTTCGCCCCTTATGCTTTAGATTATTTGTAAGGAGTATTTTTATGGAAGCAAAAGAAATTGCTAAATTAGCTCAAATAGCATCTGTTCTTGAGGTAAGTGGTTGGCCGAAACCTGGAAATGTACATAGAACACGTAATTATGATGATATGGTATTTGAGGACTTTATTATTAGTGGAGTAGTTATTGGAAATACTGTGGAAGAACTTGCTAATCAATCTAGAGAAATTGATGATTTATCAAATGCAGAATTAGGAAAATACATTCTTCAAGCTGTTAATGAGACAGATAAATGGATTGCAAACAATACTAATTTAGGTATAATGATGATGTGTATACCAATAGCTTCAGCAGCTGCAATTAGTAATAATTTTGATGAGATTCAAGAAAATGTAGGTCATTTAATGAAATCTACAACTGTTGAGGATGCAGTAAATCTTTATGATGCAATTAATGTTGCAGATGCAGGTGGAATGGGTAATCATGAAGAATTTGATGTAATGAGTGAAAAGGCAAAAGATGAGTTACGCACTAATAATCAAACAATGTTTGATGTTTTAGAGATTTCAGCTAGCTGGGATAGATTAGCAAATGAGCTCACTAATAGAATGCCAGTTTGCTTTGATATAGGCTATCCTACATTCTCAAACTTTTTGAGAACTTGTGAGGATGTTGATGTAATTAATAAAGCTACTGTTTTAACATTTATAACAATTTTATCTCAAATTCCCGATACTTTAATTTCAAGAAAATATGGTGATGAGATAGCAGAATCTGTTTCTAAAAAAGCAGATGAAGTTTTAAAATTTAAAGATGATGGCTCTTTTGTTGAAAAATTATTAGAATTTGATGATTATCTTTATGAAAATAACTATAATCCTGGAACAACTGCTGATTTAACTGCAACATCTATATTTATTTCTTATCTTGAAATGGGATTTAACTCAAACTTTTAAAAAATTTGCTTATATTGCTTTTAATTTTTTATTTTTCAAACTTTTAAAAAATTTGCTTTTATTGCTTTTAATTTTTTATTTTTTAAACTTTTAAAAAATTTGCTTTTATTGCTTTTAATTTTTTATTTTTTATTTTTTAATCTATTTTTAAACAAAACATATGACTTAATTAAAAGTTTCTAATTTTTGAATATATTTATTAATTAGATTATAGATATATCATAATATTATAAAATAATACTTATTTAAGTAATTGTTACCAAATTATTAATTTTAAGTAATTATTATCAAATTATTAATTTATTATAAAATTGCATCGGTGTTTAGATGAGTGAAAATATTAATAAAATCATTAATGAATTACATATTTATGAAAAAAAATTATTAAAAGAGTTAGAAATTAATGAAAATGCAACTCCTGAAGAAATAGCTGAACACACTGGTTTAAATATTAAATCAGTTATGAGTGCTGCAGGGTCATTATCTTCTAAAGGACTTATTACAGTTAAAAAAGATCTTCAAGAAAAATTTAGTTTAACTGATAACGGTAAAAAATACGCTGAAATTGGTCTTCCTGAAAGAAGAATTTTAAAAGTCTTACAAGATAGAAAACAATTGGCTATGAAGGATTTAGCTAGTTTAGAAAATCTTGATAAAAAAGAGGTTAATATTTCTATTGGTTGGCTGATTCGTAAAAGTTGGGCTAAAATGGATAAAGGGGTGTTATCTATTACTGATGTAGGAGAATCTAGTAGGGATAAATTAGGGGAAGATGAATCTTTATTAAATACTCTTATTGAAAAAGTAAACTTATCTAAAGAACAATTAGATGAAGATATGGCTAAAGGCTTATCTGCACTTAAAGATAGAAAAAATTTAATTGCTGAGGAGAAAATCACTCATCACAGTTTTAAATTAAATGATTTAGCTAAAGAAATTTTAGATAGTGGATTTACTATTGAGGAAGAGGCTACTCAATTAACTCACCAACAATTAAAAGAAGGTTCTTGGAAAGATTTGAAATACAGACCTTATGACATTAATGCAGAATATCCAATATTTTTCCCAGGTAAAGAACATCCTTTAAGAAGGATTATTCAAGAAATTAGAGAAATCTTCTTGAATATGGGCTTTACTGAAGATAAAGGTGATTATTTAGAATCTGCTTTCTGGAATTTTGATTCTCTTTTCCAACCTCAAGATCATGCTGCAAGGGAAATGCAAGATACTTTCTATATAAAAAATCCATTAACTTGTGATTTACCTGATGATGAACTTGTTGAGAATGTAGCTAGAACACATGAAAATGGTGGAAATACTGGTTCTGAAGGTTGGGACTATACATGGGATGTAGATATTGCTCGCCAATCTGTTTTAAGAACCCATACAACAGGCATTTCTACTCAGAGATTAGCAGAAGGCAATCTTCCTATAAAAATGTTTTCAATTGGCAGAGTATTTAGAAGAGAAACCTTTGATTATAAACACTTGCCAGAGTTTCATCAAGTGGAAGGTTTAGTTGCTGCTCCTGGAATTAATTATCAAAACTTATTAGGTACTTTAAAAGAATTCTATAAAAAATTAGGATTTGAAGTAAGATTCAGACCAGCTTATTTCCCTTATACCTATCTTTCCACTGAATGTGAAATCTATTTAGAAGAAAAAGAAAGTTGGATTGAGCTTGGTGGTTGTGGAATGTTTAGACCAGAGGTTTTAGAGCCTTTAGGTATTAACACTCCTGCTTTAGCATTTGGTTTAGGTATTGAACGTCTTGCTATGATTAGATATGATTTATCTGATATTAGAATGCTTTATAAAAGTGATATTAGTTGGTTAAGAGAAGTTCCTTTAGAAGAAGGAATTGATTTTGATTAATTCTCTTTTCAAACTTTTTAAAATTTTTAAATTTATTAATATGTTTACTTTTTTTATTAAATTTTTACTTTCAAATACTTTTAAATACTTTCAAATACTTTTAAAAAATTATTAAAAATGTGATTTTTATGACAAATATTAGATTTATTTCATGGAATGTAAATGGTATTAGAGCTATTCACAGAAAAGGATTTCTGGATTGGTTTAATGAAGAAAAAGCAGATATTGTTTGTTTGCAAGAAACTAAAGCTCAAGCAAATCAATTACCTAAAAAACTAGTAAATATTCCAGATTATACAAGTTATTTTAATTCTGCAGAAAGAAAAGGATATAGTGGTGTAGCTACTTACACATCTTATGAACCTAAAGATGTTTATTCTGGAATGGGAATTGAAAAATTTGATATTGAAGGAAGGCTTCAAAGATTAGATTTTGATGATTTTACTCTTTTGAATATTTATTATCCTAATGGTGGCATGGGTGAAGAAAGATTAAAATATAAGCTTGATTTTTATGACGCATTCCTTGATTATGTTAATGATTTAAGAGATAAAGGTCATAATCTGGTAATTTGCGGTGATTTAAACACTGCACACAAAGAAATTGATCTTGCAAGACCTAAAGCAAATGAGGATGTTTCAGGTTTCTTAGCTGTGGAAAGAGAATGGGTAAGTAAATTCTTAGATAATGGTTATATTGATACATTTAGAATGTTTCATGAAAATGAGAAAGATCAGTATACTTGGTGGAGTTATAGAACTCGTGCAAGAGAGAGAAATGTAGGATGGAGGCTGGATTATTTCTTTGTAAATGAAGAATTTAAAGACAATGTCAAAGCATCTTATATTAAATCTAATGTAATGGGTTCAGATCATTGCCCTATTGCTTTAGAAATAGAGATTTAAATTGAAGTTTGAACCATTGCCTATTTTTTTTAATTTGTGCTTTGAATCATTGTCTATTTTTTAAATAGAAATTTCAATACTTATTTATTATATTATCACTTTTTTTACTTTATTTTTTAAATCTTCTTACTTAGAGTTCATTAAATCTAATATTCTTTTACCATATTCAGTTAATTCGTATAATCTTCCACGTTTAGTTTGAGGATTTAATAAACGAATTAAGTCTTTTTCTCTAAGTTGACTTAAAGTTCTACTAACATTATTCCTATGTATTTTTGTCTTTTTACTAATTTCCGTAGGGTTTAATGTTTCTTCTTTTAAAGATTCTAATACTTTTTCACGGTTTTTAGACATTTTTATGAACTGTATATTTATTTTTTCATCATCATTCATATTATCCCTTTTATTATAATATCATTTTAATTATTTAATTTAAGTTTAATATATATTACTATTTCTAATTATAAATTAGACATTAGATTTTAAATACATATCATCCTTAAATTTATACTATAAATATATGATATCTATAAGATAGTTATAATATAACTATATAAATATTAAACTAATAATTAAAAATTCCATAACTTAAATTATTATTAGTATTAAGTTCTATTAATCAATAATTATTAAAAAGAGAAAAATAATATATTTATATATTTAGTGATGACTTGATAAGCATTGAATTTTTTATTAATTAATTAAGTAAGATTAATTACCATTTTAATAAAGTATGTAAAATCTAATGAATTGTAAAAATACTGGTAATAATTTCTTTAAAAGGTGTTAAAATGAATGAATCTCCAGAACAAATAGCTATTGAAAATGAGATAAAAGTACAAAAAGATAAATTTTTATCTTATTTTAATGCGTCTTTACCTAATACAATGGAATTGGAATTTGAAGGATTCTATAGGCGAGGTTTCTTTGTAAGTAAAAAAAGGTATGCTGTAATTGAAGATGGAAAAATTATTGCAAAAGGTTTAGAGCTTGTTAGGAGAGATTGGGCACCGATAGCTAAAAAAACTCAAGAAGATATCTTAATGGCTATTTTAAAAGAAGGGGATGTTGAAAAAGCTGAAAAAATTATTAGCAAAGTCCTCAAACAGATTAAATCTGGAAATTTAGATAGAAAAGAATTAATCATTCATACACAAATCACTAAAAATCTTGATGATTATAAACAAGTAGGCCCTCATGTAGTAGCTGCTCGAGAAATTGAGGCTCATGGAATTAAAGTAGGGAAAGGAACTATTGTACAATATATAATAAGTAAAGGAAAAGGTTCAATTAGTCAAAGAGCAGTTCCTTATGAATACAGTGAAGGAATCGAATATGATAAAGAGTATTATATTGAAAATCAATTGATTCCTGCTGTTTCAAGAATGATGGAACCTTTAGGTTATGATAAATATAGATTAAGAGAATTATCATCTAATGAAAGGCAACAAAGTTTAGATGCTTTCTTTTAATTAATAAGTAATGGGAATTTAGAGAGGTTTAAATCTATAAATAACTTTCTGTAGGAATTTTTATATAATAAAATAAATATACTATTAATATATTTATTTGCTTAATAAAATTTTTATTAAAATTTATAGGTTTGGTAGTTTTATTAAATTTTTATTAGAATTTATAGGTTTGGTAGTTTTATTAAATTTTTATTAGTATTTATAGAATTAAATAGAATTATGATAAAATTGTATAAATGATTGTTATAGATTAATCATTAGAATTTATTGGTGTAATAATGACAAAAGCTGTATTTTTTGATATTGATGATACTCTTGTAGATACTTCAAGTTTTGCTGATTTAGCAAGACATGCGGCTATTGAAAGTATGTGTAATAATGGTTTACCTTTAGAATCAGATGAAGCATATGATTTATTAAAAGATATTATTAAAGAAAAAGGTTCAAATTATTCCAAACACTTTAATATTTTAACAAAAGAACTTTTAGGTAAGGAAGATCCTCTTTTAGTAGCTATTGGGATGACAACATATCATAATGTAAAATTTGCTCTTTTAAGACCTTTTCCAAGAACAAGTGCAATATTAATTTATCTTAAAAGTAAAGGATATAAATTAGGTGCTATTACTAATGGAATTACCATTAAGCAATGGGAAAAATTAGTTAGATTAAACTTATACCACTTTTTTGATATTGTCATTACCTCAGAAGAAGTGGGAGTCGAAAAACCAGATCCTGGAATATATATTGAAGCATGTAGAAGAATGGCATGTGATGTTAAAAAAAGTGTTATGGTGGGAAATAAATTAGATGTTGACTGTATGGGAGCAGTTAATGCAGGAATGAGTGCTATTCTTGTAAATTCAACTTTATCAGAAGATGAAAAAGAAAGAGTAAATGAAGAAGATATTGATATCATTGTTTTAGACAGTATTTCTGATGTTGATACTGTTTTATAAATTATTTTTTATTTTTAGATTTTGAATATGTCTATTGGATTTTTGAGGGTTTTTTTTATGGTAGAAATTAGTTGTCCAGATTGTGGTAAAAAACAAGATAATAAAAATAAATTTTGTAGAAATTGTGGTGCAGATTTATCTAAAGTGGAAATTATTAATGAAAATATTAATTCCAATTCTAATTTAGAATCAAATTTTGATTCTAATGACATTAATATTTCTAATGATGAAGAATCTAATTCTAATTTAAGTGATGATGATTTTATTCATGTTCCTATTTTAAATGAGGATGGAACTAACTCCAATGAATTGATTGTTTCTGATTCTAATGATGATTTAAATAATAATGAAGAAAAAATTAAAGAAGATGATATTAGAAGATGTAGCAATTGTGGTGCTGAATTAAATGAAAATGAAAAATTTTGCCATAATTGTGGGGTTAATCTTAATGATGATGTAAATCCTACCCAAACTGCTAGTAATTTATCTGAGAAAAAGACAGCTATTGTTTCTGTCATATTGTCTTTTTTATTTCCAGGACTTGGACAATTATATAATGGTCAATCTACTAAAGGACTCTATTTCATTATATTGTCAATAGTTTCATGGGTTTTAATTTTAATTATCATTGGTGCAGTGCTTTATGTTTTAGTTTGGCTATGGTCTATTGTTGATGCATATCAAAGTGCAGAAGCTATAAATAATGGTGAAATCCTTGAAGATAAGTTATTTTAAATAATTTATTTTCTTTATAGTTTCTTTATATTTTTTTAATTTCTTTATTAATTTTCACAGATTCATTTTATATTTTTTCATCACTTTCTTTTTTTAAGTTTAAAAAATAGTTGACTATTTTAAAAACTTTGTTGATTTAAAAATTTTTTTAATAAAGATTAGTAGTTTTTAGAGTTTTTTCTTAAAAATTCTTTGATTTTTATTTAAAAATAGTGAAATTTAATAAAGGGTTGGAGCAAAGTTTTTATAATGATAAAACAAAAAACAATTGCTTCAAATAGTATTTTAGATGTTGAACAATATATTTTGCGATTTTTATGATGATTTTGTTCTTTCAGATTCTCATTTTGTAAGATTATTTAATTCTTCTTGTGAAGTTTTTAAATCATTTGATTTAATTTTTAAAAAGGATATTTCTTATTTTAGGATGATTATGTCATATGTCCTTTTTTATGGTACTTGGCATGTTTAATTTCTGACTATATTTTGGAAGTTTGGAATGATCTTTGTAAAATCTTT
>NZ_FOTL01000034.1 GCF_900114585.1 Methanobrevibacter olleyae
GCTCATAAGTTTCCATACTATTAAGTCAATTTTAAACTACAATCCTTTTAGGAGGATTGTATTTTTTTTCTTCAGTTTCCATACTATTAAGTCAATTTTAAACCGTGAATAAAAATTGATTATATTACAAATAACCAATAACGATTGCTCTAATATTAAGATATATTTGTCTACCTATAATAATGTTAATCCTTTATAAAGGTAGACTATAAAATAAAATTTATTGGATTTTTTTCAATCCCTAAAATAGTTTTATCTAAGTACTTCTCTGGAAATTCATAAATCATTATAGAATCTGCTTCTAAATCTATTAAATTATATAACTTATCCATCATTTTATAATATTGTGAGGATGTTACTTCACCCTCAAAAACAGAATTTTGTTGCCAATGCAAATAAGTTTTTAGGAATTTATGAACTTTACTTACTCTTTCAACAGATACATCATAAACAATTAATAAATACACTACCACCACATCCTAAAACTTTCATACTCTTTATCTCCAAGAATATGTTTTATTAATTTATAACCTTCTAATCTTATTAAATATCTATAAGAGACTTTTCTATTTAGTGTAGGGTGTTTAATAGTTGTTTCTAGTTTTTTCTGATATTCTGAAACAAATATTTGTTTTCCTTTATCATTAAGTAAAAATCCCATATCATTAACAAAATGCTTTTCAGTAATCATGTTAGTATTAACTAATTTAAAAATTACCCTATCCACAATAACAGGTTTAAACATATCAGCTAAGTCTAAAGATAAAGAAAATCTTCTTTCAGAAGGTTCATGCAGAAAGCTAACGGAGGGATGTAAATAAGTTTGATAAATTTCAGAAAGAGATGTTGAATAAAGTAAAGAATTACCAAAAGATATTAAAGCATTAATCTCATTTGTTGGAGGTCTTATCTCTCTTTTATCCATGGGAAATTTTCTTAAAATATTATTAAAGCTATTATAAAAATTTTTCCAAATCCAAGCTTCAGAACTCATTATTCTATTAATATCTCCAAAAATTTCTTCTTTTTCAATATTATTAATAAATTCATCAAGTTTTTTACCTTTTTTAGAATAATATTTTAATGTTTTTAAAATATTATGTTGTATTCCTTCAACAAATTGCTTTGCGATAAAATGTCTTTTTTCATTATCCAAATAATGTTCAGATTGTTTAACAACAACTAAACCAGAATTTAATTTAATTCTAGGATAAAGAGATCCCTCATAAAAACCATATTTATTAAAAAAATTTACAACAATCCCCTCTTTCATAAGTAATGAAGAAGCACCTGATTTAAGAGAAACTTTACCAAAACAGTTGATTTCATTAATTGCATGAATAGGAAGTGTTTTCTTAGATTCTTCATTTATAAATTGTAATGTATTAGCTTTTCTTGATAAAATACCATGAGAAGTAATATATAATGGTTTTTTCAAATTATCACCTCAAATTAAACCATGCATAATTCAAAGAAAGAACAACCCTTGCAATAAGGTTTCTTTATTGCTTTAGGAGGAATGTTTAAATTAACAATATGTTCAATGCCTTTAATAATATTATCCATTTCTTCAATAATTTCATCATTTAAAATTATTTCTTCCCTTTTTCTTTCTTTAGGATATACCAAAACCCCTTTTAATTTCTTTCCACAATTTCTCATGTTATAAAGATAAAAATATAATTGATATCTTGCACCAATAGTTAAACTACTAGATTTTTTTACTTCAAAAATAGTTAAATTATTCTTATTTCTCACATAGTCAAATACCATGTTATCAAATTGGATTTCTTTATTCTCTCTAGAATAACTTTTTTCATGTATAAATCGGCCAATATCAATGTCATTATTATTGTAATTCATATTGATTTGATTTGCAAAAAACCAAAGTTCTCTTTTACATGTAACATAATATTGAATCATTACACCAGTAATATTAATAATTACATCCCCTTTGAAAAATTAAAAAGATTAAATTATAAAAGCATCTTCATTATCAGAATATATGAATCCAGTTTCTAAATCATATTTTCTATATAAATCATCATTAGAAACAAAACCTAACCACTGCTCTTGAGGGACAATAGTGCCTAGTTTAGATGTGTTTACTGAAACAATATTCTCATAAAAATCCGCTTTAAAACTTAGAAAATCATTAGTTCTTTCAAAAGAATTCAAAATTAAGCGATTTTCTTCAAATCTATTCCACAACTCAGAAGCATCTTCATCAATTTCAATAAAAACATCTGTTTTTTCAATATCATTGTCAATTAACTTAAATTTATATTGAATCTCTTTAAAATCTAATCTTTCTAAAATTTCAATTAATTCTTCAGAATTAGCTGAAGATCTGTATTTAAGTAAATTTTTATAATATTCATCAGAAGCAAAAAGATTAAACTCTCTTTCAGAAATAAGATTTAAATCTTTTATAACATCACGAGTAGATTTTATTAAGATGGAGTCATAAACAAAACTTGAAAATCTCTTGCCTTTATCATTAATTAATGAAATAATATTGACAATTCCCCTTTCACCATTACCATTACGATTACATCTTCCTGCTGTTTGAATAATAGCATCTAGTGGTGCCAAATCTCTAAAAATAATGTCTACACTTATATCTACGCCAGCCTCAACTAACTGAGTAGTGATAATAATATTTCTTTTATTGGATTCTTTAATTTTATTAATTTTATTTAAACGATGTTTAGAAATAATATTAGTAGACATATAAGTTAACTGGATATCATCATCAATACAACAAATCCCATTTTCATCAATACCCATATCATAGGAACTCTCTTCAAAATAGGATTTAATATAATTATATAATTCTTTAGAAGAATTTACAGTATTTAGAACTACCATCATACTTTTAGAATTATTTTGGATTTCTGCTATAATTACTTTTTTAAAATCTTCAAAGTTTAAATCATTTAAATTAAAAGAATAATCATACCTATCAAAAGTATCATAATAACAGTTCTTATTTTGAACTAATGGAATTATTTCATCTTTTGAAAAGATTAATGGTTGAGTAGCTGTCATTAATATAACCCAAGAATTAAATTCATAAGCTAACTTACTAAGCATAACATTAATTATCTTCCAATATGGGTAAGGAACAGATTGTATTTCATCTAGAATTATAATAGAATTAATCATATTATGAAATTTTCTAAGAGATCTATTTTTATTACTTATCAAACTATAAAAGAATTGAATAAAAGTAGTGACAATGATTTCAGAATTCCAACCCTCTATAAGAATTCTAGATTTATCCATTGGTAAGTCATATTTAGAGTCTACTTTATAAGACATATCAGAAAAATAATTATGTTTTAAAAGTATATTAGTTCCTCTTAAATCAGAATATTCTAATATTTCTGAAAAAACCTTTTCATTTTGATCTATAATGCTTAAAAAAGGTAGTGAATAAATAATTCTAGGATTAAAATTATATTCTTCATTAATTTTTTCTCTAAGTTTTAAAACAGATGAAAAAGCAGTTAAAGTTTTACCAGCCCCTGTAGGTAAGTCAATGGAAAAAATCCTATTATTTAAATCTTCATCAAGCATATTATTAGTAACTTCTAGATAAGCATCCTCACGAATTTTATTTATTCCTTCATAACTAGATGAAAAATTTTCACTTTTAAAAATATCTACAATATCATTAGGAATTATTTCTCTAGTTATATTATTTGTTTCAGATGCATCCATTTTATCAGAATCTAATAGAACCGAATAAAATAAGATAATATAAAAATAGTTTCCAATATTTTCATCAAAACTTATATCCTCAAGAGCATCTTCAATTTCATCTAATAAATCAGAATAATTTTCTAAAAAATCTTCTAATAAAATATCATAATCATTGTAAAAATGTTTTAACGATTTTTTAGGATTGTTTAAATTATTTTTAATATCAATTATTTGATTTAAAGCAATTCTATTATAATTATCCAATTTATTAATAATCCCATTTAACCCCTCAACACTTAATAGATTACCATGATGCCTTAAAATCAAAATAAAAGCAATAGTTGGAAAATCGTATTGATAATCCAAATTATTAATAGTTAAATAATTTTTAACTACATAATAACCAAAAACAGCAGATAAAAAACCATGATTAGCATTTTCTGTTCTAATTCCTTTAAATAATTTCTCTTGAAAATAAGTAGTGGATTTTGCAAAATCATGAGAAATTCCAATAAAAAAAGATAAATTAGTATAAAGATTCTTATTCTTTATACATAATTCATTAAAAATATTTTTTGAATTATTAGCTACTTTAAGCAGATGTTTCTCCAGTATCTTATTATGATGAGAATATAAACTAGAACAATATGACATTATCTTCACCAATAGAATAATATTCTCCTTCAGAAATTTTTATAGACTCCCCTTTTTCTTCATAGTAATATTCAAGATATTTAGTAACAACTCTGTCAAAATTCATGAAACCTGGAGATTTAACCAAACCATATTTCTTTCCAGATTCAATAATAATATTAGAGTTTTCTTTTAATAAAACAGAATGAATATCAACATTTTTGCCAAATTTTTTATTTGCAGATAAAAAATCATCTCCAACTAATTTAAAATTAGCAATACATTCTGAAATACCTAAATATGGAGTAAAAATAGATTTATGATTACTTAATAAATCAAATAAGGCATCCATAATATTTATATCATTTAATGACACATAAATCCTAAATTTAGGATTTTTTAAAAATTCTGCCTGAACTTGAGTTCTTAACCCTTGTTTAGGATTGATATCATATAAATTAAAACCTACTTTAGTATTTATGTAATTTAAATTAATATTTACCTTTTTAATAGGATTTAAAAGTTTTATCCCAATTTTACTATTACTTTCCTCAAAAATATCATAGTAAGAATCTCTTTTAAACCCTAAGATTGAAGAAATAAGTCCTGCAATAGTAGTTCTACTTGGAAAAGGAAAAGATACAGTAGAAGTAGTAGTATAACCTCTCCTAAAGTAAGCATAATCCCCCCATATATCAAAAGCTATAAGCTTTTCAGACATTTTAAGTTACCTCATAATCCTATCTCTACAATTTCAATACCGAGATTTTTAATTGCTTCCAATAAATCCTCAATAGATTCAAAGTCTTTAAATGAAATATTATTATCAAATTTATAATTAATTTTCACAATATTATCTTTATCTTCTTCAATATTTTCCATTAAATGTGAAATATCAATTTGGCAATCGTTAATGCTTCTTAATTTTTTTTCATCATCAAAATCATGAGATAGAGAAATTTTATTATTTAAATCACCGATAAAGTAATTATCTTCATACTCAATTTGTAATAATAATCTTGGAACTTGACCAAATTTAGAACGAGAAATTAGATTTTTAGTACCATTCCAAATACCTTCAATTAAAAGAGAAATATCTTCTTCAGCCATATTAGTTTCTTCTGCAGCATTTTCATTAATAACTCCATAGAAAGAAATTAAAGAGTATGGAAGAATATATTCTTCACGGAATGTTTTTTGATCTTTTCCACTTCCTGAAGCAAAAGCACCAGTTCCTTTAATATGGTTGATTTCTACTTTATGTAATGACCTACCCATTCTAAACTGAACTGGGCCAGTTAAAGTGATTGAACCAGACTCTTTTTTATTTTTAGATTTAACTTTAACTTCAATAGGAACAGTTGCTCCAAATAATCTCACATCAATACAATCTTCAGTGATTTTATTTTTCATTTGTTTTTTTGCTTCTTCAAAAGATTCAAATTCTTCATTATTAGCAAAATCTAAAGCTCTTTGTTTAGCATCTTGAAGATTACCATCTTTATCTCTTTTTTCTTTAATGAAAATTTCTTCATTTTTGTAGTCTTTTAAATAATCACGAATAGTTCTTTTTAATCTTACATCAGTGACTAAATTAATTTCATTTTCTTCATCTAATCTTGGTTTATTATCATCTAAGGGATCCCCATTAGGATTTGCATCAGTTATATCATATAAAAACAAAAGTTCTGATCTGTTCATTTTTTCACCTCATCCATTACTTTTTATCATTTTGATTATTTTCTTTGTTATTACTTATAGCATATGCTAAGGTATATCCTAAAGTAAAGTAATAACTAGTTTCATCACGAGTTAATTTCCAATTATTCTCTGCATTTAACAAGTTAAGAGAAATACTTTGTTCTAATTTGGGATAAGCACTATCATATTCCCTAAGTTTATTTAAAACCATAGGATAAAGTTTTTGAATCTTTTTCTCATCTAAAGATAATCCCCATAACTTATTAATAAATGGAGAAGAACCTAATTCTTTATATTGTTTATATGTTAATCTCCTAGTAAGAGAACCTAATAAAAAACTAGCTTTTTTATCAGGTGTATTTAAAATTTTATCTATAACATCATAAGTTAAATTAACATCTTCTTCTAACATAAAATTCCCTCCTTTCAATAAATTTAAATTATTAAATAATAAAAATAAAGATAATGACTTAAATAAATCTATTTTTACTTGATAATTTTTTTCTTTACGCCAATTTTTCCTAATTTCATCCATAAATCTTGAAAGTAAAAAATTAAAGTCTAATTTTTTTTCACTTAAAACAGAACTAACCAAATCTAAATATATTTTAAAAGAATAACCTGAGAAAAAACTTCTTAAAAATCCAACATACCATTTATTATCTAAAACTGGATAAATTTTTTCTTTTTCAATTCCCATTAATAATTTAATAAAATTACCAGAAGCTTCATTTGAGAAAATCTTTTTCATATATTCTTCTGAAAAAAGTTCTAGCTTTATAATTTCTTTTTGAGAAATATATAATTTATTCATCCAAGATGGAATAATGCTTTCAACATATGATAAAATATTAAATGCATTATTTGATGCTTGGAAAAATAAAAATTTAAACTCTAAAACATCATTTAAATCCGATACAATGTCATTAATTTTATTTTCAGCTACAGCTACATCATCATATGACATTTTATTTTCAAAACGCTTGATTCTATTAAATAATTTATTAAAAGCTTTTTTTGAATCAAATAAAAAATTAGGAATTACATAATATGTTAATCCATATTCTCTAAAAGATAAATATTTTTCAACAAATTTCTTTCCAGCTTCAAGATATAATGCACATTCACCACAAATAGGTAACTGTTTCCACTGGTTTTCTACATTAAAATCTGAAACATTTCCTTTCTTATCAGGAGTAGAAAAAGCAAATCCAATAGAATTTGAAACAAGGCCAAATACTTCTTTTTCATCATCACACAAAAAACAATGCCCCAAACCTTTAATTTGTTTAGAATCTTTTTTATAATACTTTTCTGAAGCTTTACTTATCAATATATCTTTAAATATATCATAATCCCCAATATAATTAAATGAATCATTAGAATTAATAGCCAAAGTCAAAATAACATTGTTGCTTTCAGAATTAGCTAATCCATTAAAAACTGATAGAATTTCATCAAAAATTAATTCTTTATCGTCAGTTAAACAATTTAAAATAGCTTTTAAAAAGTCATCATCATTATTTTGTTCAAACCATTTGAAAAATTTATTATTGAATGTTCTTTCAAGCTCAGTTATTAAACAAGATGGAGTTATATCTGTTCCTCTAGATGATCCAGACCTATACAAATACTTAAGATTATCCTTAGGATTATATTCTTTTAGAGAAATTTTACTAAATTTAAGTTGATTTTCACTAATTTCATCTAGTTCAACTAAAATTACTCTTTTTGTACTTCTTTTAAGTTTTTCAGCATCTAGAAAAACATCAATAGGATTTAAGTCCTCTCTTTCAATCCATAATTTACCTAATTCATACAATGAATTTAACAAACAAATTCACCTCACATCATTAATCATACCAAATCCTAGACTATTCTTTTCCCCAAGTCCAGTATCCAGTAAAAACTTATAAAAATCTTTATTTTCTTTATTTATATCTATTTCTAAACTTTTCCATAAACTACCAATAATAACAAAAGTATTATTATTCTTTCTAACTCTAACTGAAACCTCCCTCTTAAATTCAAAAGAATTAAATAAATTATCTTCTAAATAAAAATCCTTTTCCGTATATGCATTATACTTTTTAATTGCATTATCTTTCAGCCTATTAAAGAAAAAATCAAAATCTGGATTTTGTTTAAAAGAATAATATTGATTTTTAGAATTATCTTCAAAAAGAACAATGGGAGTGCTAGAAATAAATTTATTCGATTCTTTAGGGTTAATAATCTTTATAGACTGTATAACAATGTCTAATTTATTTAAACAAAGATTTTCTTTTTCATTTAAAGAATCTCTTACAGCATAAATAAATTTAGAATTAGGTGATGAGATAATTAATTTTTTAATAGTACCTTTTTTAAAATTAGAAACTGGAAAAATATTTGAAAAATTAAAAAATTTAAACCCAACTACATCATGATAATTCTTAAAAACCAAATCATATTTAAGTAATGAATAAATAAATCCCTGAATATCATATTTATTGATATCCGAATATTTGCAATCGTTTAAAGATTTAAATTCTAAAATTAGTCTAATTCTATCACCCAATATATACTATTGTGTATGAAATTCAACTTTATTAAAAGTTTCTATTTAAGATTTAGATAGTGAAAAAATAAATAAAAAATATTCAAAAAATGACTTTGTTGAAATCTTAGTTTGATTTAATTGGATTGATATGTAAATGCAATAGATTAAACATGAATTTTGTTTTGTTTAAGAGTTTTAGTGTTTCTACTTGAATTAATTCTATTGAAACGCTATTGATGAACTTTTTACAGTATTCCAATCCTTTTGTTTCTACTTGAATTAATTCTATTGAAACTATCTTTTTATTATGCTAAAGACACTTTCAACATTTTTATGTTATTTGTATAATAGTTTTCTAAAAAAATATCTGCTTCGTTTTTTATGAAAAAACCAGCTTTAGCTGTTTTATTTTGGAATTCATAAGTTGCAATATTGCATTTAATGTAACTTTTTCTATTCTTTCTTTCGAATAATCATATAATATTTTATCTGCATTGACACTGGTAAATCTAGAACTGTTAAGAGAAATTATTTCACATTTAATTTTACGAAAAATGTTAACGATAAAAACTTTTGCAAAGCACTATAATGTAGCACTTTGGAAATCTTTAAAATCTTTCGAATTTTAGTTTATAATTCAAATAAATCGTAAATATCACAATAAATATGATTTAAATAGTTCATTAAAGCTAAATTCTGAATTTAGAGATATTTTGTGAATACATGCTTTGAAATTTACTAGAATAATCCTTTAACATTTATTTGAGCATTATTCAAATGTGTAAATGGCAAAAAGTCCAAAATGATTCTTGTAAAATTCATTTTTAGAATCTTTTATTTATCTTTTGATAAATTTTCTGGTTAGATTTTCAGATTCAAAGTTCCAGAAGATTTAATTGTAATGAACTACAAAAACAAGCTTGAAATAATTATTTTTTCATTAAAATATTATTTATTCCATTTTTTGCTAAATATATTTGATTATTGCTTATTTTTTTAATTTAATTATTTAAAAGTCATATAATGAATTATAAATAATTTTTTAATTGTTATATTTTGATTTTATTCTATCTTAAGGTTTTTTAAGACAAAACTTTCTATCAAAATTATATGATTTCAACAAGCCAAAAAAATAAAAAATTTTTATACTACTAAAAATATAAAAACAATTGATTGAAATGGCTTCTCTAAATAATAAAAAACTTAAAAAATTATTAAAGTCTAAATCAAGATTAAAAATAGAAAACAATCCAGATCTATTTTATAGAGAATTTTTAAAATCAGAGCTCTATATTCCAGTAGTTGCAATGGAAAAGGAAGACTCACTTAAAGATGGAGATACCCTTGATTTGCAAATAGGCTTCTTTGATGAGGAAAATGGAGACCGTAATATATATCTATTTACAGATACAAATGAACTAGAAAAAGCAGCTTATCCCATTAAATCAATAGCAGTTAATATGATGGAATTATCAATTATATTATCACAATTTGATGCTGAATTTAATTATATTGTAATTAACCCCTACAGTATTGACTCCTATAAAATAGATTTTAATGAATTTTTAGATAGCAATAATTTTTAAGATTAAAATAAATTTTTTAAAAAAAAATAATTGGCTATATAAATTAGATTGGTTTTTAAAACTTAAAGATAAAGGAATGCTTTATTATATCAGCAATAAATATTCCATTGAAGATGAAATGCTAAAATTATGGTTAAGACATGAAAAAGAAGTTTATGGGTTCTATCCATTATAAAAAAACACTAGCGAGAATAGTAAAAAGATATTTTTAATTAAAAAGTGATAAAATGACTTTACTTTCAAATTATAAACTTAAATCACTAATGAAAAAACAATCAGAAATGACTGATGAGGAAAATGAACATTTTATAAATGAATTTAGAAAATCAGAATTACTAGTTCCTCTCCAAGTTGAGCTTGATTCACTTGATTTAGAAAATATAAATCTTGATGGATTTAATGAAATAGATGATGAAATCAGATTTCATTTAAAATCATTTAAAGGCCCCAGCGGAAAAAGAACTCTTCCAATATTTACAGATGAAGAAAACATTCATGAAATTAAATTAAACACAACAGTTGGATCTTTTTTTATGAGAGATTTAAATAAATCAATTATTCCAATAAAAGATAGTTTTGATGAGATTGTTATTAATCCAAGTTCAGAGAACGAATATAAAATAAGTATTGATGACTTTTTAGGATTATTTGATGAAGAACGTGAATTTGAAGATTTAATGAAAGAAATCGAAGAAGAAATGCAGGAAAAATAAAGAATAAAAAAACTGGGAAAAACTAAAAATAATAGCTAAAACTAAAATAAAAAATAATTAAAAATAATAGCTAAAACTAAAATAAAAAATAATTAAAAATAGCCATTATTAAAACAGCACTTACCTGCAAAAAGCATCAATAGCTGGAGGAGTTAATTGATTATTTTTAATCATATCATTGATTTCCTCTTTAGTGAACCACCTGTACATATCATGTTCGTCACTTATCACCACTTCATCAGTATTTACACTAACTTTCATAATAACTTGGATAGATTTTATACTTTCTCCAGTTTTACATGCAGTATAATTCTTTTGAATAGCATTGTATAATTCATCAATAGTTATTTGAAGACCGGTTTCTTCTATGTATTCTCTTTTTAAAGCTTCATCAAAGAATTCACACTTTTTAACTTTGCCTCCTGGAATTTCCCATTTACCAGCATCATGAGAAGAATTATGTCTTATTTTTAAAAGTAAAATTTTATCATTATATTCACAGATTCCTCTAACAGTTAATCCCCACATAGTATCCATAATATCACCACAAAAAATTAAGAATAGAATAATTAAAAAGTCATATTTTCCTATAAGGATAAATTCCCTTATCCCAATAATCTAAAAAGTCATATTTTCCTATAAGGATAAATTCCCTTATCCCAATAATATAAAAAGTCATATTTTCCTATAAGGATAAATTCCCTTATTTTGATATTCTGATTTTAGCCATCTGACAAGCATAGGTTCATAAAGCTCATATAAATTATTGGATTTATTCATATTTATTAACCCTTGATTTTGTAGACTGTTTAAGAAATTACTTAAAGATCCAGTTGTTAAACCTAAAATATTAGCAATATCAATTCTTCTTTTAGGACCATCCAACAATGAAATAATGATACTTTGTTCTCTTGAAGATAATCCAGACCAAGTACTTATTAATTGAATTGAAAAAACAGAAATAGAATCAACAAATTCTCTTTCAATATCATTTTCATTAAGCTCTATATCTTTAGGAAGCAAACGTCCAAAGAAATTAATATATGCCGGAATACCAGATGTACATTTAAAAAATCTTTCAAAAGCATCCTCAGTTAATATAAGATTAGAAGCCCTTTCTGATAAATATTCTTTAACAGTTTTTTTATTAAAGGGTTCTAAAGAGAAAGTTATCATCCTGCCACCAAATACACCACCATAACTTGCAATATCACTTATTAATTGATCTTGTAAACTCATAGAACCTGAGAAGACATAAGCAACATTAGACTGTTCCTGTATAAAACTTCTAAATTTCCATAAAAAAGATTCAAGATAATTGTCTAGTTCTTTAATTATTTGAAATTCATCTATAAAAATGATAATGCCCTTGATTTTATCTCTATTTTCTTCATAAATTTTATTAGGCAAATCCATTACAAAGTTTATTAATTCTTCAGAATTTGTTTCATTTTCAATTATAGGAATTGGAAATGAATTTAAAGATGAAAAATCCTTAATTTTAAAATTATTTGTTTTAAAAAATTTTTCAATGCGCTTGTCAAATGTATTTAGACCATAGCATTTAGATTCTTTTATTAATTCTTTATAATAAAAGTTCATTAAACCTTCCACAGACATATTATTTTTTTGATAAACCTCTGCCCTTGAAAAATCTAAATATAAAACTAAATAGTCCTTTTCGAATAATTTTTTAATTTTCTTTAGAAAAACAGTTTTTCCAACACCTCGAAGACCAGTTAATAAAATATTTGGTGCATTTGAATCTTTAGTTTCATCTAAAAGAACTGTAAAATTTGAAATTTCAGAAAATCTATTAAAAAATTCATTATCTTGAAGTTCTTGTTTATCTCCCATAGGTAAATTTTTCATAATTTCCCTCCAAACTTTCTAAATAATAACTAATAATATAGCCAATGTATTAAAAAAACAATACATACATAATGTATTAAAAAAATAATAGTATATTAAAAAAATAATACATACATAATGTATTAAAAAAACAATACCCTATTAAAAAAACAATACATTATTATGAAATTAATATATTTTATGTAAAACATATTATAAAAAACTTACTAAAAATAAAAAAACAGCTTAAAGCACAAAAACTAAAAAAAGCCATTAAAAAACAAAATAATAAACAAAATGATAAATAAAAGCAGTATAAAAACTAAAAATAAGATTCCTTCCTTTGAGAAAGGATTAAGTGGTGCACAAGTACCATTAGAACAATTATCCTCCAATTGACAATTATCTTCTTCTTTAGACACTCTATCACCACATAAAAAAATTATAATTCAATAGAATATCCTGTATTAAATAGAATATTCTGTATTAAATATAATATTGTGTATTAATATTTAACAATATAATAAAAATAGCTAAGATTAAAATATAAAAAAATGCTATTAATGGAAATCATTAATAGCTAAAACTAGTTAATCAAGAAAGAAACTTATTTAAAGTTGGTTGCTCTTTCTTCGAAGTAAGATTGAGGGTGTTTACATACTGGACAAATAACAGGAGAATCAGTTCCTTTGATTATGTGACCACAGTTAATACATTTCCATTCAATTTCTTCTTCTTTTTTAAATACGTTTTCTTCTTCTACATTTGCAAGTAAGGTTCTGTATCTTCCTTCATGCTCTTTTTCAATATTACCAACCATGGTGAATAAACCTGCGATTTCATCGAAACCTTCTTCGATTGCAGTTTCTGCGAATTCTTTGTACATTGAAGTCCATTCTTCGTTTTCACCATCTGCTGCTGCATTAAGGTTAGCTATAGTATCAGGGATATCTCCTTCATGTAAAAGTTTGAACCAAATTTTAGCATGTTCTTTTTCGTTTTTAGAAGTTTCCATAAAGATATCGTGGATTTGTACATATCCTTCTTTTTTAGCTTTGCTTGCATAGTATTGATATTTAGTATGAGCTTGAGACTCACCAGCAAAAGCTGCTTGTAAGTTAGCTTCGGTTTTAGTACCTTTTAAATCTGCCATATAATCACCTAAAATTTTAACATTCATATGTGAATTCTTAATAAAATTAAGAATTTATTGGGTAGTTTAAACTACTTACAACTATTTTATTTTTATCTATTAATAAATATTTCTAAAATATTTAAAAACCATATTAAGTAATAGATAGGTTCAATAATTTATCATTATAATTATCTGCAATATTTGTTTTCTTCTAGGCCCAATTAGATAAATTTAATTTCTTTGCAATATTTGTTTTCTAGGCCCAATTAGATAAATTTAATTTCTTTGCAATATTTGTTTTCTAGGCCCAATTAGATAAATTTAATTGTTCATCATCTAGATAAACTTTAAAGTTAAATCCTAATAATTTCCTCAGTACTGACAATCATGTTTAATTTTTTATCATGACTTTCCATTGGAATATAATCAACTAATTGGAATGGATGAATGGTTGTAAGTAAAGGAGTGTTCTCATCAATTAGGTTACGATTTAAAAGGTCTTCTATCTCCCTATCTGCAAATCCTCTTCCTTTTCCAATTCGATTTCCTAATCTATCCACAGCAACAGAGCCTTCTACAACTAAATCAATAGAAATATTTCTTAAATCTTTCTCAAAGCAATGCTTAAAAGCTCCTTCTTTAGTAGATGCCTCTTTTTCATAACCATTCAGTTTAGAACCTTCCAGATACAGATAGCCATCTTCAAGGTTAGGGCTTGCCATAATAAGATTTTTATCATCTATTAAAGCAAGATATCTAACTGGAATTTGAGCAGAATCTGGACTGCAAAAAATAGTTTTTGAATTTTTCCATTCATCTGTACCATACAATAGTTTAGCAGCAATCTCTGATCCTTTAAAATTAGGAATTTTACCATAATCTCCATTAGGGCGAAGAGACTGACCATTTTTAAGCAATTTATCATAAATTGATTTTCTAATGTATTCTTTTTCTTCTTTAAGAGACATGATATCACAGATAATAGCTAAGTGGGCTTTAAGTTAATATTTTATTTAAAATCATTCAAATTTTAAAGTTTTATAAATCATTAAAAATTCATCTTCATCTGGATTATCTAATCCAAAAGAGAAGAAATTAAAGCTGAATGCATCTCTACCACTAATTGTCGAAAGGGAATGAGTTTTTAAAGGAGGTTCATGACTTCTATCATGAGCAATTAATTCATGAGTTTCTTTATTTCCAATAAGTGTTAAATGAGATTTTTCTACAATTAAGCTCTCTTCTCTAGGAATATCTTCGATTGCATTTTTAAGATAATCAAGAGATAGGCCTTCTTGAGGATATTTAAATATCATAAGCCGGCTAAATTTACTGTCACAATCTAAAACAGCTATACAATTTTTAATGTCACCATTATCAACCAATTTCCAATTATTTGGATATTTAAAACTTAATTCATCATTTTGAAATATATTAGACATGTAAAACTCCTTTAATAAAATAAGAAAAGTAAATTTAAAAATAAAAATAGAAAAAATAAAAAAATAAAAATATGGATAAAAATAATTTATTCAAACTCAATAGAGTCCATAATAGCTAAATAATCATTATAAGCATATGGGAACTCTTTAAAGTGCATTAATTCAAATACATATATATTTCCATCATTAATTAATGCAGAGGTATTGTTTTCTAAAGTTCTCCCACCTTCTTCAGCAGCAGTTATAATATTATAAACTGGCATACCATTGAGGTTTAGAATTCTTGACTCTGTAATACTCCAGCCTTGCCTTTCAAAGCTTTCTTTAAATACCTCTTCAAGTTGAGCAACAGCTTCAGTGCCACTAGCATCATTTTTATATACGGTAATAGTAGAAGGATTATCTTCTACAACTTTAACTAAAGCTTTAATACAATTTGGACTAATCATATCCTTTCTTTGTTCTTTCCAATTACTTAAATATTTGAATTTAATACCTTCTTCATCAAATTGAACTTCATCCATGAAATCACCTTTTAATACCCAATAAACTATATAATTATTATTAAATAAAACTCTTTATTTCTCATAAGAATTAGATTAAATAGACTAAATAAAATATTTAAATAGCTATACTAATGAAATCTTGAAAAATTTTTTATTAATTTCTTTAAGATCTATTCCCCACCTTCAAGGAAATAATCTTCAGGAACCAATTCTTCTAACTGATTATAAGCATTACGAGAAATATTAGATTTATGAATTTCAGGTTCTTTTACAATAGTTAAACCTCTAATTCGCCTTATAATACCAGTTTCAGATAATTCTTTATTTATCTCATTAATAGTAGCTGTTAATGTTTTATTTACAATTTCATCTAGAATGTTTTTATTTGTTCTAAGGATTATCTCTAAGATTTCTTTGTGTTTGTCTTCTCGCTCATGAAGTCTTGATAATTCCCCAGCATCAAAACTCATTTTTGTTTTTAAAACATTCATGTCTTGTAATAACTCTATTCTTTCCTCATTTGATTCATTTAAATCTTTGTTTAATTTTTTAATTTCCTGATTTAAATCATCAATATCTCCATTTAATTTTTTAACTTCATCAATAAGAGAGCCAGATTCAGAATCGGATAAAACATTACCATTAATATAATTTGCTTTTTCAAGTTGAGATAATTTTGTAGTTAGCTCTAAATTAATATTTTCTAATTCTTCTACTTTAGAAAAAAGAATCTTTTCTTTAGACTTTGCTTCCTTAAGATCGTATTCTAATTTAACAACAGCTTCATCATCAGGAACTACTTCTAAAGTAGAAACTTCAATTTCAGAAGAAGTTTTTAACTGTTCATATTCTTGAGGGGTTAAAATAACAAAATCGCCATCTTCAAGATTATTTTTATTCACATCTTCTTTACCAATTGTGAGAACTATATTACCTCTTGACTTATTAATTTTCCCAGCCTTGATAATCATAATTATAATTATGTATTAAGCCTTTATAAAGCTTATTATTAAATTATTAAAAAATATATAAAATTTAAGCAATTTTATAATAAAATTAAAAAAAATAAAAAGAAATTCGTAAATAATAGCTGAAAATAAATAAATTAAAATTAAGTACATGAAGCAACATGAAATTTCATGCAATAAATTCATGTAAATAAAATAGATAAAAAATAAAGATAAAAAATAGATAAAAAATAGATAAAAAATAGAAAAAATAGATAAAACATTAAAAAAATGAAAAATAGAAAAATCTAAAAAAATAAATAATAAGAAATGAATAAAAAAACTATTCTAAAATTTCAAAAGTCCTAACTATTTCCATAAATTTAGAAACAATATCATTAACTGTTCTAAGTTCAAAGATATAAACAAAGTCATCTTCTAAAAATACAACTGAAAACATTTCAAAGTCAATTTCAGGAATTGATATCTTTGAATGGATTTGAATAGCAGACCTTTTAGCAAGATTTGCTATTTCAGATGATATAATTTGAGCATTGTCATTTAATAAGCTTTCTTCAATAATCTCTTTAAATTCATCTAAAGAAGGCATTTCAGATTGAAATGCAATTACATTTAATAAACTACCATCTTCATAACTTAAAGTAGCTATACAATCAGGATTATTATCTAAAGGAAGTTCTTCTAATTTCCATTCATCAGAATATTTAAATGATAACTTTTCATTTGAGCATCTATTTAAACTAGACATAAAAACACCATTTTATTAAAAATTCTATTTCTATTAATTAAATTTATTTTCTAAATTATATTTGCTTTCTAGAAACCTTATTTTTTAAAAAAAAATTATTGATTTTTTATATTTTTTCTATTATTCTTTGCTTTAATTTTAAAAGTAGCTTGTAAAAGATTATTAGATTTATCATACAATTGGATAATTTCTTATATTTAAAAAAAAAGTTTGCTATATCATATATAGTAAAATGGAGAATAAACATTGATATAGAGTGAAAACACTTATCATATAGCTTATACTTTATTTTCAAAACAATTAAGTCTTTCGGATTTTTCTTTAAAAAACCATACTTAAAATTATTAAGGAAATAAATAAGGGTTCAAGCTTAAATAAACTCCTAAAAATTAAAGAAATAAATAAAAGTTCAAGCTTAAATAAACTCCTAAAAATTAAAGAAATAAATAAGAGTTCAAGCTTAAATAAACTCCTGAAAATTATCTAATATAATTATAGCCATATAAAAATTATCTTAAATAAATATTCAAATGTCTAAACAGATTAAATAAAAAAACACAAATCCAAGAATATATGATTATATAATGAGAACACCAGATAATAAAATATAAAAAATATAAAAAATATAAAAAATAGGAAAATAGAAAAATAGAAAAATAATTGCTTTAAATACTTAAACTTAATAAATAAAGAGATTTTAAAGAGCAAAATTTTTTAAGTAATTAAAGATTCTATGAATTGATAATATTTTTAAATAGCTATATTAAATAACTATTAAATATATTAATAAGTGATAATAAATTATTCAATAATTATAAAAAAATGTATTCGGATATTCCATAACATTTAAAAATCCTTGATTTAATATTTATTTAATATCTTAGGTGATAAAATGGTTTCTATTGTTGCTTGTCTATTAAAAAATGAAAAAGCGGCACCTATCCTTTTTAGTTCACTAACTAAATTAGAATATAGGGGAGGCGATTCTGTTGGAATGGCTACTGCTACTGAAGATAAAATTAACTTTAAAAAGGGCTCTGGATCTTTAAAAGATTTTTATGGAAAATTAGATTTCAATGATTTAGATGGTAATTATGGTATAGCACATTTTCGTTGGGCAACTCATGGAAATGTAAGAGATATTAATTCACACCCCCACTTCAATAATTCTCAAAGAATTGCCGTTGTTCATAATGGCATTATTGAAAATTATTTATCCATTAAAGAAGAACTTGAAGTAGAAGGCTATGAATTTAAATCAGATACTGATACAGAAGTAATTCCCCATTTACTGGATAAATTCACCTCTGAAGGCTTAAATCTAGAACAGGCTCTTTATAAAACTATGGATTTTATTGAAGGTGCTTATGCATTAGCTATTATCTCTTTAGATGAACCGAATAAAGTTGTAGCTACTCGTAAAGACAGTCCTTTAATTGTTGGCATTGGTGAGGATGAATACTTTCTTACTTCAGACGTCCCATCTATTTTAAAATATACCAATAATATTGCATATCTTGAGGATAATGAAATTGTAATTTTATCTATGGATGGAGTAGTATTTAAAGATAGTAATGGTGATATTATTGAAAAAAAATCTGAAATAATTGATCATAAGCCATATGAAGAAGAAATGATGGAGTATTTAATGAATCATTATATTAAAAAACAAGTTATTGCTATTAAAAATACTATGACTGAACTTCTTCATATAAGAACTATTGTGAACAATAGTAGAGAAAATATTAATAAAATTGTTTTTATTGCATCTGAAACTTCATTTTATGCTTCTTTAGTTGGTAAATTCTTAATTGAAAATTTAGCAGGTATAGAAACTGAAGTTTTGCCTGTTTCAGAATTTAAATATTCTCCAAACACATTTAATGATAAAACTTTAGCAATATTTATTTTTCCATATGCTAAGGAGAATTATACTTTAGAAGCATTAGATTTTATTAACAAAAGATCTAAAACATTTGCTATTTTGAATTTAGATTATACTCCTTCAAAAATAAATGCAGATTATATAATTCAAACACAAATAATCCCTGAAACTAGTGAGCCAGATAATAAAGCCAATGCAAGTAATTTAATTCTTATCTATTTATTAGCAGCTGTACTTGCTGATGATGAAGAATTAATTGAAAAAATACTAAAAGTCCCACCTTATATTGAGGAGATTCTTGAAAAATCATATTTTGAGAATATTTTAACTAAGTATTACAAATAATCATCTAAAAAGGAAAAATCATATTTTGAGAATATTTTAACTAAGTATTACAAATAATCATCTAAAAAGGAAAAATCATATTTTGAGGATATTTTAAGTAAGTATTATAAATAGGCATTTAGAAACCCCACCATTATTAAAATCTAGGGATTGCTGGCTATAAAAAAAGCTTTCATTAATCTAAGCCATTTCTTTATCTTTACTTGATATTGTTAATTTGTATAATATATTTCATTATTTAATTCATCGGTATAATCTCTTTTTAAATGGAAGAATCATTAAAGCAATCTCATGAATATACTCATTAGAATCATTCCTAGCAATATCAACTAAAGATCCTCATCACCAACAGCTCTAATAGCAGCACGACGAACATCTTCATAAGAAGCATTCTTTGCAATATCCTCTAAAACCACCTCATCAGAAATACCTCTAAGAGCAGCAAGGCGAACATTACTCCAGTCATCCTTTTTAGCAATATCCGCTAAAACCACCTCATCACTAATACCTTTAAGAGCAGCAAGGCGAACAGGCCAAGAGGGATCATTTCTAGCAATATCTTCTAAAACATCCTCATCACTAATACCTCTAAGAGCAGCAAGGCGAACATAACTCCAATCATCCTTTTTAGCAATATCCACTAAAACATCCTCACTATCAATACCCAAAATAGCAACACTACGAACATAGCCAGAGGGATCATTTTTAACAATATCAATTAAAACAAGCTTATCCCTAACACCTCTAACAGCAATACGGCGAACATCCACATCAGAAGCATATCTAGCAATATCCGCCAAAACCACCTCATCACTAATGCCCTCAATAGCAATACGGCGAATATTATCATCGGAATCATTCTTAGCAATATCTGCTAAAATTTTTTGATTATCTAATTCTTTAACAGCTTTTAATCTAATTTTAGGGTTATTGTCTTTATATTTTGGTTTAAATAAATCGCCAAATAATCCCATGATTACCACCTTTATATAAATGCATATTATAAGATAATACTAATAAAATTTGCTATTTATTTTTAAATTTATAATTTAGGTTCAATTGTAGATTCTACTTTTAAATCTTTATTTTAATGTATTTTTAGAAACATTGCTAATATCACAAGGATTTTACTTAAAAACAGTCATAAAACAATTATTAAAAAAACTAAAATCCTAAGCCTCCTAAATATATTATGTAAAATTAAAGCCAATCATAGATATAAAAAAAAGAAATAAATAAAAATCACCCATTTATTGCAATTAAGCTTTTAGTTGAAATATAATATTTATTATTTCCAGAATATAAAAGAACTTTATGTTTACCTAAAGTTAATAGTGATGTATCAAATTTAGCTAGTCCATATTCATTTGTCTTAATTGTATGAACATTATATTTATCCTTGGTAAAAATTTTTAATTTTACATTAAGTCCCTTAATTGCTTTTTTAGTTTTCCTGTCTTTAACAACCACTTTGAAAATTTTAGAATCGTTAACACTTGCATTTACATTCGGTGCTTTAACGTCAGTTTGAATCTTAATTAACTTGTCAATTGTTCTGAATTCATGCTTTCCAAGTAATTTCTTATTTAAAGCCTTTGGAAGGGCATATTTACTATAAAACTTGTTTTTGAAGTAAATATTATCCTTTAAATGTAAAGTGTGTTTTCTAGAATATCGGCCATTATCATTTGATCCATAGACAGATACTGTTGAAGTTGTAGAACCTTCTTTTGTAGTTGCTTTCCAATGAAATGTTGTGATATCTCTCCTATTAACTCCAAATGGATCACTGGCAGCTATTTTAACTCCGAGTTTTACAAAACCTCCATTGATTTTATCATAGCTCCCATGGCGGAAACAATACCTTGAATTAGGAACACTGATATATTCTCCATCTTTAAGCTTACCAAAACGATATTTCTTTGGCCAAACTACTGCATACCTTCCATCAGGAGCTTTAATTGCAAAGTGTCCAATTCCTAAAGATGCTAGATATCTTCTAATTCTTTTAATTTTAGCTATTTGGATTTTTTTAGATGAAACCATTTGTCCAGCTAATTTTTCAATTCGTCTGTTAATATAAGGATTATCTGCACCTCCTGTTCCCATCAACCATCCATCAGAGGTAGTTATTGAATGGAAAAAGTAGGTATTTCTAAGTTTATATTGTTTAATTGCAGTTCTCCCATACCATTTAACAAGTTTAATATATAAATTAGCAGCATATGTTGAATCTCTTCTAAAGGATGTGATTCCTTCATTATTACTAATTTGAATATAAATAGAACAACAGCCAACTTCAGCTGTTGGTTTCACTTTCATTCTAGCTATATTTTTCCCATTTTTATATATGGCATGATTATTTTTCATTGAAATATAGATTTTATAGTTTCCAACTTTTAAATTTTCATTTAAGCTAGCAATCCCATTTTTATTAGATATTGCATAATAATTTTCATATTGTCTATCTTTTAAGGAATAAACTTTAAATAAAAGTTTTATGCCCTCTACTGGTTTTTTAGTATCATTATTAATTATTTTAACCTTAAAGAATAGATCAGATTTTTCATAAGTCTCATAATTATTAAATTTCATAATTAAGGGTGCTTTCTTAATTGTTATATTAGCATTTTTACTGCTGGAACTGTAATTCCCATCACCTTCAAATTTAATATTGACTTTATAAGAGCTAGGTTTAAGATCTAACTTTAAGGTTATTTTTCCAAGGTTATCCGTTGTTTTAATGTGTTTTTTCTTGTTAATAGAAATTATTAATTTTTTATTTTTGATTGGGCGAGAATCATTATCCTTTAAAAAACAGATTAAATTAGATTCATCCTTATAATAGGAATTTTTTTTAGCTATCTCAATTTTCGTATTCTTTATTTTAGATGTTTCATTTTCCAGATTTTGTTTTTCCACTTCATCTATTTTAGAAGTGAAATTTTGATTTAAATCCTCCTCCATATTAATATCTTCACTAGCTGAAACAAAAGAAATGGATAAAATTAATATTGAAAACAAAATCATAACTGTAAAAATTTTAGTTTTAAATTTCATTTTGAATCCCTATTTTAATATTTTAATTATTTAAATATTTGTGCTTATATAGAAAATAATTATCTATTTTAGAATGTAACTTTGCTTTTTATTATCATACAAATAGCTATAATATGACTATCCTTTAGTAGGTATTAGGTTTTACATCAGTTAACTTAAGCTAGAACTATGGCATGATTTGAATATCATAATTTTAAAGGCACTATTTATAGATTATTATAGAATTAATTAAATTAAATAATATTATATTTTGTTGAATCTGAAATTAAAATTAATTAAATTAAATAATATTATATTTTGTTGAATCTGA
>NZ_FOTL01000035.1 GCF_900114585.1 Methanobrevibacter olleyae
TAAATAAAAATCAAACAATTTTTTAAGAAAAAATTCTAAAAACCACTACTTTTTATTAAAAAAATTTTCAAATCAACAAAGTTTTTGAAAGAGCCACAAAACATTATTTAATTATTTTTTTATATTATAAAATATAAATATAATTGTGTTATATTATTATTTTAACCTAATGTAAATTATTATTTTAAGATTAACTTAATTAAACTAATTTAATCAATTAACTAAATTATTTATAAAAATTACGGAGTTTTTATTTATGAAAACAGAAGAAATCATTGATATTGAAGATAAATATTTCATCAATACATTTAATAGAGTTCCAATTGTACTTGATCATGGCGAAGGTGTTAAAGTATGGGATATTGAGGATAAGGAATATTTGGACTTTTTAGCTGGGATTGCTGTAAACTGTTTAGGTCATAATCATCCTAAACTTGTAGGTGCTATTCAAGAACAAGCAGAAAAATTAATTCATATTTCAAGTATTTATTATAATGAACCTGCTACTGTTTATGCTAAAAGATTGGTAGATGCAACTTGCTTTGATAGAATTTTCTTTGCAAATTCTGGTGCTGAAGCTAATGAAGGAGCAATTAAATTAGCTTTAAAATACAGTGGCAAAAGTGAAGTATTATTCTGTGGAGATTCTTTTCATGGAAGAACTTTCTTAACTTTATCTGTAACAGATCATCCAGAATACAGTGCTCCTTATGTTAAAAACTTACCTAAGGGATTTAAAAAAGTTGAATTTGCTAATTTAGAAAGTGTAGCTGAAGCTATTACTGATGAAACTGCAGCTATTATTATCGAACCAGTTCAAGGTGAAGGTGGAGTACATATAGCTACAGAAGAGTTTTACAAAGGTTTAAATGACTTATGTAAAGAAAAAGGTGTACTTATTATTGTAGATGAAGTTCAATCCGGCTTTGGAAGATGTGGTGCTTTATTTGCTCATGAATTATTTGGATTAAAACCTGATATAATGACTGTAGCTAAAGGTATTGGTGGAGGATTCCCAATGGCTGCATTTTTAGCAACTGAGGAAGTAGCTACTGGTTTTGTACCAGGGGATCATGGTACTACTTTTGCTGGAAGTCCACTTGCAGGTGCAGCAGCTAATGCTGTTTTTGATGTATTTGAAGAGGAAAACCTTGTAGAACATAGTAAGGAAATGGGTGAATACTTCATCCAAAAATTATCTAGATTAAAGGACAAATATGACTTTATTGATGATGTAAGAGGTGTTGGACTTTTAGTTGGTATTGAACTCAACTTTGAATGCGGTGATTTAGTTGGCAAAATGCTTGAAGAAGGATTTTTAATCAACTCTACAGCAGGAAATGTATTAAGATTTGCACCACCTCTTATAGTTAAAAAAGCAGAAATTGATGCTTTAATTGATGCATTAGATAAAGTATTTGATTCGCTGTAGAATTTATAAAGTTTTAAAACTTAATCTTATTTTTAAAAAACAAGATTAAGATTTTATCTTTTTTTAAATTTCAAAATTCTTTTTTTCTAAAGTATATTTTAAAGAACCAGTAAGCATTTCATCTTCATAAAATTCCTTTAATTCTTCTTTATTTGCCCATTTAAAATCATCGTGTTCGTCACTTAGTTGAACTTCACCGGAGATTATTTCAAGACTCATTATCAATTGAATAGTATTAATAAATTTATGAGTTCTACGGTTTTTAAATCTATCTTCCACTGCTTCAAATAAACCTTCAATTTTTACTTTTAGATTTGTTTCTTCCTTTAATTCCCTAACTAATGCATCATCGAAGAACTCTCCAGGGTCTACTTTACCTCCTGGAAGTTCCCATTTATGGGGATTATTTTTTGATTTAGGATGTCTTCTAAGGACTAATATTTTATCTTCTTTTCTAACTAGTCCCCTTACAGTTAATCCCCAATCTTTACTGTTTGCCATTTTATCACTTCTCTTATATTTAATTATTTTTTATTTTGTTTCATTATTCTAATTGTATTATTAATTTTTTTTGTTTTTTTGTTTTGTTTCATTATTCTAATTATATTGTTAATTTTTTTGTTTCATTATTCAATTGTATTATTTATCTCTATAAATCACTGCTCTTTCTGCGGATTTTCCAAAGAAATGATAGCCAGATCCTCCCTCACTAATTATATCTAATAATTCATCTGCATCTGTTACAACTATTCCTCCAGTCATAGTTACTCCCTTTTTAAAGAAAATATCTGGAATCATACTTGCAGTTGGACCTGTAACAAGGATATCTGCACCATCCTTTGCAATTTCAAGAAGATGTGATAAAGTGCCATTAAGTACAGTAACACCTGTAATAACAAGTAAATCCGCATCTGGTACATATTTATCTGCTTCTTCTGCAGGTGCGTAGAATGGCATTTCTCTTTCTTTTAAAGTATGTGGGTCTTGTTCTAGTACTCTAAAATCACTTCCATTTGCTATTAGTTTTTTAAGCATTGGTATAAGTGCACCTACAACAACAGCTTTATCGTATTTTTTAACATCAATTTCATCAAATGCATCAACAGACATTATTGGCTTATAATTAGTATTTGTTTCTAATTCTCCTTTTTCTTCTAATTCCCAAATATAATTACTTAAAGCATTAAGTGTAGCTATTCCAAGAGTTCTTCTTAAAACATTATCACAGAAAATATCATCTAAATATTGACTAACTGGAACTCCAGATAATTTTCCAGAAAGTGGCATAATCATAGCTGAACTTGGACAGCATACAGCTTCTGGCATCTCTTTAACTGGAGTAAAACACAATCCTCCATGACCTGTTGATATTTTTACACCAGAGAAGAATAATCCAAACACGGCTCTTTCTACCATAATATTATCTATTTTATTTTCTAATTTTTCAAGTACAAGTTTTACAGTATCTTTTAATAAATCCTCCATTTTATCACCTTTAGGGATTTGTTTTTAAATATAATTTTATAAATTTTTTTATTATATATGATTATTTTTTATTATATTTAAATAATTTTTCAATGTATTGGTTTTTATTAGTCAGAGATTTATTTTCATTAAATAATTTTATATATTAGTTTAAATAAATATTTATTGAAAACTTATTTTCAGATTATTATATATAATTATAACTTTTATTACATGGAGGCTCAAGATGGATTTAAATATAAAGATAAATGATAAAGGTCATTTAGATATTGGTGGTGCTGATGTATGTGATCTTGTAGAACAGTATGGTACTCCTATCTATGTAATTGATGAAGATAGAATAAGGGATAACTACAACAGATTTTACAATGCTTTTACTAAATTTTATCCTAAATTTAAAGTATTCTATGCATGTAAAGCAAATACAAATATTGCAGTTTTAAAAATCCTTGAAGAAGAGGGATGTTGTATTGATGCGGTATCTCCTGGAGAAGTGTACATATGCAAAAAAATGGGATTTTCTGGGGATAGAATATTATTCACTGGTAACAATATCAGAAATGATGAAATGGATTATGTAAACAGTGAAAATGTAATATTAAATATTGATTCTGTATCTGCACTTAAAAGATTAGCAGAAAGTATCAATCCACAAGGTAAAAAAATCTCATTTAGAGTAAACCCTATGGTAGGTGCTGGTCACCACGGCCACTGTATTACTGGTGGAGAAATGAGCAAGTTCGGTATTATGGAAACTGAAGCTGTAGAAATTTATAAATTAGCTAAAGAACTAGGATTTGAACCTATAGGTATGCATTCTCACATTGGTTCAGGTATTCTTGATCCAGAGCCATTTAAATTAGCTATTGAATCTACTATGAATATTGCAGGTAAAGTTCACAAAGAGGCAGGTATTGACTTTGAATTCATTGACTTCGGTGGAGGAGTCGGAATTCCATACACTCCAGAAGAAGAGCTATTGGACTTAGAGAACTTTGCAGAAGAAAATATGAAATTGTTCAAAGAGAAATTAGAAGAATTTGATATGGGAGAACCTACTTTATACCTTGAACCTGGCAGATACATTGTAGGAGATGCTTCTGTAATTTTAGTGGAAGTAAACAGTGTAAAAAAGAGCTACAGGAAATTTATTGGTGTAGATGCTGGATTTAATACTTTACTTAGACCTGCTATGTATGATTCTTACCATCACATTGTAGTAGCTAATAAAATGAATGAAAAAGCTAGTCAAAAAGTAGATATTGCTGGAAATATTTGTGAATCTGGAGACTTATTTGCAAGAGACAGACCTCTTCCAGATATTGAAGAAGGAGATATTTTAGGAATTTTAAATGTAGGTGCATATGGTTACACTATGGCATCTAACTATAACTCAAGACCGTTACCAGCAGAGGTTCTTGTTAAAAATGGAGAATCCTTTGTAATTCGTGAATCACAAAGCTTTGATGACATTTTTGAAAAACAATCTATTCCAGAGCACCTAAAATAAGTCTTTGGAATTAAATTAATAATTAAAAATACTATTGTGATGATATTATGGTGGATTTAAAAGGTTTGAAATTCTCTAAAATGCATGGTATTGGTAATGATTTTCCCATTATTGATGAAAGTAGTGGGGAAGTGATTCCTGAAGCTGATAAAGCTGAAGCTTGCAGAATTCTCTGCCATAGGCACTTTGGTGTAGGTGGAGATGGGGTATTATTTGTTGTACCTTCTGAAGTAGCTGATATTGGATACAGAATGTTTAATCCAGATGGATCTGAAGCAGAAATGTGTGGAAATGGTATTCGTTGTTTTGGAGATTTTGTTTACAGAAATAAGATAGTAGAAAAAGAAACAATGACTGTTGAAACTAAATCCGGCATTAAAACTATTGAAATTACTTTAGAAGATGGTGAACCTATACTTTTTAAAGTAAATATGGGTAAATCTACATTTAAATCAGAAGAAATACCGATGATTGCAGATAGTGAAGAGTTTGTTGATGGTGAGATTGAAGTGATTGACACTAGTTTTAAAGCAAGCTGTGTCAATGTTGGAAATCCTCATGTAATCTTGTTTGTTGATGATGTTGATGCAATAGATATTGATAAATATGGCCCAGCTATTGAATGTCATGAAATTTTCCCAGAGAAGATTAATGTTCATTTTGTTGAAGTAATTAGCAAAAATGAAGGAAAAATGAGAACTTGGGAAAGAGGTGCTGGAGTTACTCTTGCATGTGGTACTGGTGCAACTTCTACAGCTCTTGCTGGCGTAAAATTAGCTCATTTTGATAAAGAGATTCTTCTTCACTTACCTGGTGGAGATTTAGAGTTTGAAGTCTATGAAGAGGAAGGTAAACTTGGAGCATACATGAAAGGGCCTGCAACATTAGTATTTAATGCCGAAATTCAATAATATTTTTTATTTTTTATTTTAAATAATTTTAATGGAATTTATTTTTTAAATTCTTCACTTTTTAGTTTTTTTTTAAGTTATGCCCTGTTAATGGTGTTTTTTTATCTTCATTTTGTCATCTATAATTAGCTATATTTAAATTTTATAAGCATTAATCAAAACAATCTCTTCAAAGAAAAATCTTTCGCTTTTAACTATTTCTGCAATAAATCCATTTTTATCAAAGAGGTCTAAGGTCTTATCATTATCAGATAATGAGGATTGAATTATTTGAACAATTCCTTTATCATTTAAATGATTGGAGACTTGATTTAAAAACCTATCTATAACTTTTCTTCCATCTAATCCTCCATCAAATGCATAATTTAAATCATCATTGACAATATCATCTGTATCGGTAGGGAGATATGGGGTATTAAATAGTATAACATCAAACTTTTTATCTTTTACAGGTTCAAACAGATCTCCAAACTCTAATTTAATTGTGCTTATATTGTTGAGTTTGAAGTTTTTCTCTGCAAGTTCAAGTGCATTATAATTGATATCAGTTGCTGTAATGTCATCTGTCAGTAGACTTGCATACATAGAAACAAGGCCAGATCCAGTTCCTATTTCAAGTACACTTTCCCCTTCTTTAATTTCAAGGTTTTCAGCTAAAAGAAAAGTATCATCTGAAGGAAAATATACTAAATCATCTCTTTCTATTTTAAATTTTCCTATTTTCATGCTTTTACCTATTGATAATGCTCAGTTTAAGTATAAATTTAACTTTTATATAATTTTTTAATTTTTATAAGTGGTCTTTTAGAAGTATAGATAATTCCATTATACTCTCTGGAGATAAATTAATTGTTCTTTCTAAGAGCAATTCTTTAAATTTAGGATTTTTATCCTCTAAATGCTTTAAAACAGATTTTAATTCCTTTTTATCTTTAAAACCAATCATATGTCTTGAGTCAATAAGTGCATTTTTTGATTTTTTATTTCTATGTTGGAACAATGCTTTAACTACTTTTGAATAGATTTTATAGCTTTCATCATTTATTTTGAATTCTTCTCCATCTATTTTAATAGTTTTAATATCCTTTGGTTTTAATTGAATCACTGATGAATCTACTTTAGGACTTGGAATAAATGATTCTGGAGAAACTTTAGTTAAAAATTTAACGTCTGCTTTAAAGTATAACATAGCAGAAAGTCTTGAATATTGTTTTGTTCCAACTTTACCATTCATTCTATCTGCAAATTCTTTCTGATACATTAAAATAGCAAGGTCGAATTTGTGTTTTAAGAATTTAAAACTAATTGGTGAAGATATTTGATAAGGTAAGTTAGATACAATTTTGTTAAATTCGGGAAAATCTACTTTAACTGCATCTTCATTGATTAATTCAATGTTATCAATACCTTCTCTTTCTAAACGTTTCTTTAAAATATTAAAAATAGTAGCATCTTGCTCAATAGCTATTACTTTTTTAGCATTTTTAGCAAGTTCAATAGTTAGTGTTCCTATTCCAGGGCCAATTTCTAAAACAATATCCTCTTTTGAGAGTTTTGCATATTTGATGATTTTCTTTCTTTTGAAATCATCTATAAGGTAATTTTGACCTAAATTTTTATTTAATATAATTCCATTTTCTTGTAAGATTTGTTTAGTCTCTTTAGCTAAGGATAATTTAGTTTTTTCACTCAATTAATCACCTTTTTAGCTATTTAAAATAGTATTTTTAATCTCTTGTATTAGAAAAATTAATTATATATTAAAAATAGAAATGAGTTTTAAAACTCTTAATTGTTTTTAGAGTTTTTTACTCATATAAATTTATTCTTTATTTTCAGAAGTCTTAGGTTTATTAGTTCTGTATTTATTATTTTTATTAGGTTTTCTACCTTTGCTTCTATTATTCCTATTGTTTCTTCCTCTATTACTTCTTTTCTTTCTATTAGAAGGGTGTCTATTAGGAATTTGGGTAAACATGTAATATTTATTTTTACCTCTTTTAACTTGAGTGGTATCTAATTCCAGCCTTACCCTTTTTGCAATTATGTCTGCAGGATCTCCAAGAAGAGGAACTCTTTCTTTTAAATCTTCAAAGCTTTTAAAAGGTTCTTTTTTACGTTCTTCTAAAATCATTTGGGTGTGTTTTTTACCAATTCCTGGGATTAACTCTAATTTATGCATTTTAATATTAAGAGAATCGACTTCATTAAAGAATTTTATATAAATGTCTTCTTTAGTGGAGATAATTTCTTTAATTGCATATTCTAATTCGATTCTACTAGTTGCAGTTAAGTTTTCAAAGTCTAATAGTCCTTTAACTCTATTTACTTTATCCCTTTTCCCAGAGCCTATATAGACTTTGTCATGAATATCTAAATCAATACCATCTTTAGGTGTAACTTCGATTAATGTGAATTTGTCTACTCCAATAGCTTGAGCAACAGGTTTGCCATGGGCAGCTGGTCTTTCTGGATTTACATACCCAAATTTAAGATAATCTAAAATAATAATGTACTCTTCTTTTTTTGGATTTGGATTATCAATGTTTGGATTATCCATATTTTCACCTCATATCTATTTAATTTCCTTTATTAGCTTAAGCAAATTATTCTTTGCTATTATTTACGACTTTTAGTATAATATTTTATATTTTATTAATATATTTAATTTTTAATATAGTATTAGTATATCTTTATTTTATTAATATTTATAATTTTATTCTTTTTTATTAAAAATAGTTAAATTGTAAATAATTTTTCTTTTAAGTATTAATTTTTTAAAAATAGGAATAGTTAAAAATAATTTAATTATTTATCAATTAATATTAATTTTTATTTATTAATTAATATTTATTTATTAATTATTATTAATATTTATTTATTAATTATTATTAATATTTATTTATTAATTAATATTAATTTTTATTTATCAAATAATATTAATTTTGAAAAATAGAAAAGTGTAAAAATAGCTATATAATTTTATAAAAAAATAGTTAAAAGTAGTAAAAATTGTTTAAAAAGTAATTTAATCGTCATTGAAGAAGAAAAATAGAAAAATAGAAAAATATAATGAATAAAAGAGATTTATTCTAATAAATCATCTTTAATATCGTATTTTTCTAAAATTTCAAGAATTTCCTTCATTTCATCATTTGAAGGAGCATTTCTTTCTTTAGCGAAAATTAATCTTAAATCAGCCATGTCTCTTGGTACAATATCTGCTACACGAACAGCTTGTTTATAATCAACATAAGCTTCAAGTTCTTCGATTAATTTTTCACCATCTTCAAGGGAAAGTTTTGTTAGACTAGTTGCATGAGCTAAAGTTAAATTTTGTTCATAGCTAAGTTCATGCTTTTCAGAGAACTCTTCAAGAATTTCTTTTACTTTAGCTGCAGGTATTGGTTCACTTTCTAATGTTTTTTTCCCAATCATTGTACTCACTCTTGTAATTTTAAATGTTCCGGAGTAACAATTAACTCTTTAGCTTTATTACCATCGTTTAATGTAAGGAGGTAAGCTTTACCTTTTTTACCTACAACTTTTGCAGTTTTTCCATGGAATCTGGAATGTGGTTGACCCTTTTGAATACTTGGGTCGATGATAATATGAACTAAATCATCATTTTTAAATTGTTGAATTTTTCTAGTAATTGGATTTGCACGACCAGGTCTTACTCTTTTGGTCAATTTTTTTCTACTTCTACTTTTAAATCCTCTGGATCTTTGCATTTTTATACCTCTTTAATATTTAATAGTGTATCAAAATATAAAACCCATCATTTTATATCTTTTTAAATAGCTAGTAGCTTAATTATAATACTCAAGTTAAATATTATTAGCTTAAGCCCTTCGGTTTAGCTACCCTGTAAAAGCCAATATATAAGTTTTAATTTAGACTTAGCTCTAATTCTAGGTTTAATTGATTAAAACATATCTAAATTTTATATATTAAAAGAAAAAATTAATCAAAAATATTATAAAATTAATATTAAAATAAATTTTAATGACTAGATTTCAGCATATACTCTAATCTTCTATTTTTGATAATATTATAATATATCACTTAAGATATTAATAAAGTTATTGTTTTTTAAATAATTTTATAACTTTAGAAAAATAATTTGTATTGTTAAAATAGTTTTTCATGATTTATTTAATTCCAACTTCAATAACATCAAGCTCTGCACAAATAGCTTCTGTATTAAGAACTTCACTTACACTTGGGCGAGATCTACCTTCGTCTGATGAGATTAGTTCTTTGATATACAAGCCACCTTCTGTTTTAATAATCATTTCAAAGGTTTTTGAATCAATAAACTTAGCTTCAATACTTTTAACTTCCTTTTCTCTAATCTTATCAGCTCTTCTATGTGAAACCCTTATTGGAGTTCTTTGCTGAATCATATTAAGAGATTGAAGTTTATCAAGGTCTTCTTCAGTGATGCTATCCTCACATTTAACAAGGGCTCTATAAACTTTAAAAGTCTCTGGTGATGAGACTTTAATTTCAGCTTTCCTTTTTCTTTGTGTAAATTTAAGATTTAAGTATTCTGTTTTACCTTTAGCTAGTTCAGCAACTTCTTCGGATATTTTATCTAAGTTTATTTTTCTTATTTTAGGTTCTTTTATCTCAAGTACAAATGGTCTACCTGTACCTAACATTCTAACATCAATGTCTTCCCTTCCAGCACCATGGAATTTAGCCTCATAAGCTTGTGCATGCTTTAAAACAGTTTCAGATAAAAGTTCTTCAACAGATTCCATGTATTGTTTACCTGTGAAATTACACTCTTCACACCCTCTACCTTTACATTTTCTACATGGCCATTTAGTTTGGGGAATTCCTCTAATAAGCTTTTTATATCTTCCTTCAATAAAAATAGGATTGATTTGAAGCCTAACTTTTATCGGATTTTCAATATTCTCTTTAAGTATTCTTCTAAAATCAACCATTACAAGAACATCTTCCCTATCAAAATCAACACTTTGTTCTAGATTAGCTTCAAGTAATTTACCTATTTCTCTGTTGACTTCTTTTTTTATGATTTCAACATCAAAATCAAATTCATCACTTATTTCATGGTCTTTTTCCACTATTTCTTTAGCTAATTTACAACCTACAACAAAAGTATCAAAGTTAAGCTTAATCGATTCTATCTTTTCATTTACTAAATCAAGAACTTTAGAATTAATGTCTTCAAATATATCATTACAAATTAGACATTTTTCATCTTCATTATCTTCATCGCTCTCATTATAAGTGTAAGGTTCAAGATTAAGTGCTTTTCTTATCTTAATGCCTCTATCTTCATTTCCATTTCCTTCAACACAATCTGAGAATTTACGTCCAAGGCAATGATTACAGATTTTTCCATTTGTATAATTTATTAATTGGCTTGCTTTATTTAGTATCTCTTGATTCATTAAATTCCTCATTGAAAAAATAATTTAAATTTATAATTTTATGTAATTTGAAAGTGCTAATTATAATTTTATATAATTTAAAGTGATAAGTATGATTTTTTTTTAAAAATAGTTAAAAAAGAAAAAGCTAATGGTATTATTTCATAAATTGGCCAACGAGTCTATTCATAGCTCCTCCGCCCATTCCTCTACGTCCAATACCTTTCATAGCTTTTTTAGTGTTGTTATAATATTTTAATAATTCTTTTACATCATTTTCATCAACACCAGAACCTCTTGCAATTCTTGTAATACGGGAATGTTTGATGATTTTTGGATTTTTCATCTCTTCATCAGTCATAGAATACATGATAATTTTAAATGAATTGATTTTATCTTCAGTCATTTGACTTGCTTCTTTAGGTACCTTAGCACCTAAACCTGGAATCATATTCATCACTTGTTGCATAGGCCCCATACTATTCATCATTTCAAACTGATTTTTCATATCTTCAAGTGTAAATTTACCACTAAGCATATTGTTCATGGTTTTAGTTGCTTTATCCTCATCAATAACCTCTTCAGCTTTTTCTATAAGGCTTCTAATATCTCCCATACCCAATAATCTTGAGATAAATCTTTCAGGATCAAATGCTTCAAATTCATCAATACGTTCACCAGTACCAATAAATTTAATTGGTGCACCAGTTTCAGCTACTGCAGAAAGAGCTCCTCCTCCCTTTGCAGTACCATCTAATTTTGAAATAATAATAGAACCAATATCGGTTGCTTGTGAAAATGCTTTTGCCTGTTCTCCTGCTTGCTGTCCTATTGTACCATCAATAACAAGGATAGATTCATCTGGTTCAATGATTTTATCTAACTTGTTCATCTCTTCAATTAAATCATCTTCATTTTTATGTCTACCTGCAGTATCAAAGATAATGATTTTTTGATTTTTAAATTGTTTCAGACCCTTCTCAGCAAGGTCTAAGGCATCTTTATTTTCTGGATCTCCATAAAGCTGGATTTGCATTTCTTCAGTTAACTGTTTTAACTGTTCATATGCTGCAGGTCTCCATGTGTCAGTACATACAACTGCTGGAGAGAAACCCTTTCTTTGTAAATATTTACATAATTTACCAATGGTGGTGGTTTTACCACTACCTTGTAATCCTAAGAATAATATTTTAAATGGTTTTTTATTAATTTCAAGCTCTTTTGCTTCATTTCCAAGTAAATTAACCATTTCTTCATAGATAATTGTAATTACATGTTCTCTTGGTGTAATTCCTTTAGGTGGTTCTTCATTAAGAGCACGATTTTCGATTGTTTTTGACAATTTTAAAACAAGCTGGATATTTACGTCTGATTGAATTAAAGCTCTTTGAATATCTTTAACTACTTCTTTTACAACTTTTTTGTCAATAACACTCATTCCAGCTAATTTTTTCATAGTGTTTGTAAGGTTTTCTCCTAAACTTCCTAGCATTGACATAATATCTTTTTCCTATTTTTAGATATAATATAATAATAGTGACTTCTTAAATTCTAATTTTTTTATTTTTTATAAATTGTTTTAGTTATTTAAAACATATTAATAGTTTATTTTATAAATTTTGTTTTAGTTGTTTAAAACATATTAATAGTTTATCTTATTAACTTTAATGTATAAATTAATATTATATAAAAATTTATTTATCTTTTATTATAAAATTATTGATATAGATATAAAATTTTAATTAAAAAAATTTAATCTAAAAAATTTTAATATTAAATAATTTCATTTAAATTTAATCTAAAAAATTATATTAAATAATTTCATTTAAATTTAATTTAAAATTTTAATTTAGTTATGGATTTTTAACTAAAAATATTTTAATAAATATTATAGTAGTATTGAGGCTTAAAAATGCTTGAAAAATTAGTAGAATCATTAAGAAATGCACCAGTTGTTAAAAAAGGAGATTATGATTATTTTGTACATGGTATCAGTGATGGAATACCTGCATTAAATCCAAAAGTTTTAAAAGAAATTTCTGAAGTTTTAGATGAACAATTAGATCTATCTAAAATTGATAAAATTGTAGGTGTTGAAGCGATGGGTATTCACATTGCAACTGCTTTATCTTTAGAAACTGGCCTTCCCTTTGTTATTATCCGTAAAAGACAATATGGCCTACCTGAAGAACATGAAATCTTAAAACATACTGCTTATGAAACCTCTAAATTATATATCAATGACTTAAAAGAAGGAGATAATATTCTTTTAGTTGATGATGTAGTAAGTACTGGAGGAACTCTCACTGCTGTAATTAATGAATTAAAATCTATTGGTGTTAATTTAGTTGACACTGTTGTAGTTGTAGAAAAAGGTGAAGGTAAAAGTATTGTTGAGGAAGCAACTGGTGAAGAAATTAAAACCCTTGTAAAATTAGATGTTGTTGATGGAAAAGTTTTAGCTGATTCATTATTATAATTTACAAAGTTTTTATTTTAATTATTTGGTTTTTATTATTTTATTTTTTTTTATTTTAGATTGCTTTTTCAAGATTAAAATCTCTAAACTGGATTTTAACTCTTTTTGTTATTTAGTAAATTATTATTCATTATTAGTTGATAAAATGGCATTATATGATATGGAACTTAAGAGAGTTATTAAGAAAATCAACTCTCTCAATGTAAAGAATGTAGGTTTACAGTTTCCTGAGGGACTTAAGATGCAAGCTGTAGCTATTGCTCGTGAGATTGAAAAACAAACAGAAGCTACTGTGATTATATCTGCTGATCCTTGTTTTGGGGCATGTGATGTTTCTGATAGGAAAATGAAGGGAATTGTAGATTTCATTGTTCATTATGGACATACTCCTCTTCCAATTAAATATAGTATTCCTACAATGTTTATAGAAGCTAAAGCTAATGTGAATTTAAAAGAATATTTAGAGGAATCTTTAGAATTATTACAAGATTATTCTAAAGTAGCTATTGCAACAACAGCACAACACTTACATTTACTTGATGAAATCGTTGACTTTTTAGAGGATAATGGCAAAGAAGTTGTTATTGGCTCTTCAAGAAGCACAAGGAAAGGTCAGGTTTTAGGTTGTAATTTTGCTTCTGTAAAAAATTTAGGTGCTGAAGTTTATCTATTCATTGGAAGTGGCAATTTTCATCCTTTAGGAATTTATTTATTTACTAAAGCTCCAGTTTTAGCTATTGATCCTTATAGTGGAGATATTCGTGAAATGAGTGCTTATGCAGATAGAATTTTAAGAATTAGATTTGCAAGAATAGTTAAAGCAGGGGAAGTTAAAAAATGGGGGATCATTGTTTCTTCTAAAGAAGGACAATATAGGATGAAATTAGCTAAAGAAACTAAAAAAATCCTTGAAGATGAGGGAATGGAAGCTTATATTTTACTTATGGATAATGTTAATCCCGATGTTTTACTTCATTATATGGAACTTGAAGGATTTGTGGTAACTGCATGTCCAAGAATAGCTATTGATGATTCTCAAATGTATAAAAAACCTGTTATAACTCCTAAAGAGTTAGAGATTGTTTTAAATAAAAGAGAGTGGGAAAAATATCAATTAGATGAAATACTATTTGAAGACCGTTATTATCAATAAATTTTTTTATTATTTCATACATTCTTGCATTGTTTTTGCATTGTTTTTTATATTTCATCTGTTTTATTTAAATTAAAATATTTGATTATTTTAAAATTTTTTCTAAAAACCGAATTTTTTATATATTACTAAAAAACATAAATAATTTACATATAAATAATTGATGAAATTATGGATGAAAATTTATTTCAAATTTATTTTCATATATTTTTATAAATAAATTTTATAAACGGAGCTATAAAATTTATATTTTTGGATTAATTGTCCTATTTTATAAAGGGAGTTATAGAATTTATATTTTTGGATTAATTGTCCTATTTTATAAATGGAATTATAAAATTTTAAATTAAGGTTTTAGTGCCTATTTATGAGGTGTAGAGATGAAAATAGAATCTGGAGATTTTGTAATGCCTGGTGATTTTTTAAGTGTAAGTGAAAAATTTTTACCAGGTCAAGGTGCATATGAAGATTATGGAAGTGTTAAATCCGGTGTTCCTGGAAATGTATTAGTAGATGAAGAAGAAAAGGAAATCTCTGTTATTTCAAAATCTGGTGGTCCAAACTTATTAAAAGTTGGAGATATTGTATACGGTGAAATAAAAGATGTACGTGGTCAGAGAGCTTTAGTAAGCATATATGCTAAAAAAGGAACTAATCGTGAATTAGCTCTACCTTATATGGCAGCTATTCATATTTCTCAAGTAACTCCTAGTTATATTGACAAACTTACTGATGCTTTCAGAATTGGTGATTTAATTGAAGCAAAAGTGGTTAAAATAATGGGAGATAACCTTGATTTAAACACCGAAGATATTGGTTTGGGTGTTGTAAAAGCTATGTGTACTAGATGTAGAACTTTTATGGATCCTTGTAATGAATCTGAAGTTTATTGTCCAGTATGTGATAGAAAAGAAAAAAGAAAAGTTTCTAAAAATTATGATTATTAATTTTTAAATATTTCATTAAAATTGAAATATTAAAAATATAAGTATATTATTTAAAATTATTTAGTTATTCATTTAATGTTTTAAGGAAAAGATAACATGGAAATTGAAGTTGTAAAAGATAGCAAATTAGAACTCGAAATGATTATTCATGGAGAAAATCACTCCCTTTGTAATGTTTTAAGAAAATATCTTATGGAAGATGATGATGTAGAATATGCAGTTTATGGTATCGATCACCCTCTTACTGGTGAACCTATCATGACTATTAAAACTAAAAGAACAAAAAGACCTAGAGATTCTCTTTTAAGAGCTGCTAAAAGATTAAAAGAAGAAGCTGCTGAATTTAAAGAATCAATTGGAAATATTTAATCCAAGCTTTTTAGCTCCAAGTTTTTTAGCTTTCTGCCAAGCTTTTTAGCCTTCGGCTAAAAACCTTGACCAAAATTTTTTCTATTTTTTTTTATTTTAGATTGTTTTTTCAGGATTAAAATCTCTAAACTGGATTTTAACTCTTCTTTATTATTTAGTAAATTATTTTATTTTTATTTTAGTTTATAGACTTTTTACAGATTAAAGCATAATTTATTTAATTTATTTAATTTATTTAATTTATTTAGGGTGATAATATTAAATATAAAATTCCATCATTAACTGTTGATGTATTTATTTTTAATGATGAAAATCATTTTATACTTATTAAAAGGAAAAATGAACCTTTTAAAGATTATTGGGCTTTACCTGGTGGATTTGTCGATTATGGTGAAACAACTGAGTCTGCAGCTATTAGAGAAGCAAAAGAAGAAACATCTATTGATGTTGATTTAATTAAATTATTTAATGTTTACTCAGATCCAGACCGTGATCCAAGAGGCCACACAGTCACTATATTCTATTTAGCACATGGCAATCTTGCTGATGCAAAAGCAGATGATGATGCTAAAGAAATTGCTAAATTTTCATTTGATGATTTAGATTCTTTGGATATTGCATTTGATCATAGAATGATTTTAAATGAAGTAAAAGATTATTTATTTAGTGAAAATTAGTATTAATTTTTATCATTTATTTTTATCATTTTTTTAATTTAATCTTTAGTTTATTTTTAGTTTATTTTTTATTAAATTTTTCTCATTTTTTTTATATAATTTATTCTATTAATTTTTTAAATAATAATCATCAAAATATCATCAAAATTTTTTCTAAATTTAACAAATTTTCAATAATTTTTTTTCTAAAAATTATAAATTTTTTACTATTTTTTAATCTACTTAATATTTGTTTTTATTATTATTTTTTACCAAATTTTTACAATTTTTCCTAATTTTTAGGCGTTTTTTACACTATTTTTAAATTAAGTTTAAATAATATGACTTAATAAAATTTATTTATAAGTATGATTTGAAAAAGTTTAATCATTTACGAAATTTATAAAACTTAAATTTTAAAATTTTCACTAAGTTGAAATTATTAATAATGTAAATGTTTCTCACGGTTATAATTATTGGAGATTATAATCATTGTTTATTCGTGTTGAAATTTAATAGTTTAAAAAATTTTTTAATTTCTGTTTTTAAAGAGTAGTGTTATTAATTATTGGAGGTTAATTGATGGAATTTTGTCCAAAATGTGGTGGTATGATTCTTCCTCAAGAAGTAGGTGATGAGGATGAAAAGAAAATTGTGTTAAAATGTTCCACATGTGGTTATGATTCATCTGAAGTGGATAAAACTGAATATTCTGTTGATAAAAAAGTAGAATCTAAAGAAACTGTTATAATAAGAGGAGATGAGAGTGGTTTACGTTCTACTGTAAGAGAAATATGTCCTAAATGTGGACATGATCGTGCTTCCTATGAATTACTTCAAACCCGCAGTGCTGATGAAGCACCAACCCGTTTCTTCACTTGTGAAAAATGTAATCATAAATGGAGAGGATATGATTAGTTTTATTTAATAATTAATCATAACTAATTAATTATAATTTTAAGATATTATAGTTATAATTATTTAATTTTAGTTTTTATTTTAGCTTTATTAATTAATATTTTATATTTATTCTTTATTTAATATTATCTTAATATTAATTTAATATTATCTAAAGCGATTTTACTAAGAGTATTATGGTGTGTTAAATTGAGTTTGAGTGAGTATTCTTAGTATTTTTAAGTAAGGAGATAAAATGTCTAATTCAAAAAATGGTAATTTAGAAGATGTTTCTAATGGAAATGATGAATCCGCTCCCAGAGCTAATGATTCAAATCATAATAAAAAAACTAGGTTTAATAAATCTAAATCTATCTCAGAAATTTTTAAAGAATTAGAATTTGGGGATAGTGAAGAAGATATGGATTCCTCTAATAGTTTTAATAATGATTCTTCTGTAGATGAGATTATACCTATTCATAATGAATATAAAGATTTAGAAAAATCTGATGCTTTAGCTGAAGATTCTCTTGAAGGAGGAGTAATTATAAATAATGATTCAGATGATTCAATTGAAGCAAATATTAAAAAATCAACTGAAACTGAAGATTATAATGTTGATTCTATAGAAGGTACTGATTTTATTAGTGGTGAAAGGCATTCTGATGAATTTAGTGAAGAATTTATTGATAGTATTGAAGATATGGATGATGAAGATTCTCTTATCACAGGAAAAAATGGGGATAATGTATTAGCAGATGGAAATATAGAAGAAAAAATTGGCAAATCCTCTGCTCAAGGTGTTTTGATAAATAATGGGGATAAATCTTCTGATTCTGATAAATCTTTAGATGTTTTAGATTCTTCTACAATTCTTACTGCTGTTGGTTTTATTGTAGGATTGGGAATTTTAATTATAGGAATAAGTTACTATGCTTCAAGTTCTGATAGAGTTGTAGATAATGTTTTATCTGGTGAAACTGCAGGGCTTGCTATATTCTTAATTATTATTGGTCTTATTATTATTGGATTTTCTTTATTAAAATTCTTATCTTCTTCAAGGTCTTCGTTGATTATTGATACCTTTAATAGTATTAAAAGTATTGATTATGATGAAGTAAACGAGGAGACTATTTCTCGTGATGATTTTGATGCTATCTTTGGCATTCTAAAAAGAAAAAAAGATTCTAATTTTTCTGATAATGATAAAAAGGACAAATCTGTTGATTCCTCTAAAGATTTATTTGAGAAGGACCAAGAAGAAAAAGTTTCTGATGATGATATCGATTCTTTATATTCTAAATCAAATTTAACATCTCAAAAAAATCAATCTTCTTTTAAAAAGCATGAAAATGCTAGTTCAACAGAAGTTTCTGATGATAACGATGATGAAGCTGATGAGATAATTCCTATTCATTCCAAACTAAACGAACAATCTGATGACTCTACTTTAGAAGATAAGTATCTTAAATATGACTTTGAAGATGATTCTAGTGATGATTTTGATTTAGTTGATGAGGATGAAGATGGGGTTGTTGGTTCTGTTGATGGCTTTGATTTAGTTGATGAGGATGAAGATGGGGTTGTTGGTTCTGTTGATGGCTTTGATTTAGTTGATGAGGAATCTGTAGATATAGTTGAAGAAGAATTTGAAGATAATATTGAATATAATCTCCTTGAGGAAGATTATATTGATGATGATGTTAATTCTAATTTAGAGGTTGAAAAAATGGATGGCTTAGAAGATAAGTATGCTAAATATGATTTTGATGATGAACCTAATGATGTGGAAGAGTCTGGTCTTTCTAAACCTAAATTTAAGAAATCGGTTGATTTATCAAAATTTGAAAAAGAACCTATAAATGATGAGGAATTAGCAGAGGAAAAAAGAAAAGCTCAAGAGATATTAGCAGAGAAAAAAAGAAGAATAGTTGAAAGTACTAGCTTTGATAATAATTTAAGAAAAAAAATGATTTTTCTTAAATTTTATTTTTTCTTTTATATTCTTTTAAAATATTTAGTATTGATTTTTTATTTATTCTATTTTCAAACCCAAACTTTAAAAAAGTTTGATTAAAATTTTTTAATCAATATTTAAAAAGGTATTTTTACTATTTTCTATTTTTAAGAACTTTTTTAACTATTCTTACTATTTTAAATATTTTTTTTAAATTTTTTCATTTTTTTTAGTATAAATTTTTAAAATAAAATGTCTTTTGATTAGATTTATAAATGATTAATTACTATATTATAATATAATAAAATAATAAATTTTATTGAATTTTTTAAAAATTAAATGATGCATTATTTTTATAAATTATTTATAAATAAAATATCTAAAGCTTAATAAAAAGCTTATTTTAATTTATAAAATAAATAATCAATGCTTAAAATTAAATCAAGAGTTGATTTTTAATGTTTAAAGCTGAGTTAAGTGATTCAAGTATTTTAAAAACCAGTTTTGATGCTATTTCATCTATTGTAGATGAAGTACAAATCCAAACTGATAGTGAAGGTTTTCGTTTAGATGCCTTAGATCGTAGTCATATTACTTTTGTTCATCTAGAATTAAAATCTAGTTTATTCGATGAGTTTATTTGTGATGAACCAGAAAAAATTAATATTGACACTGATGAGTTAATGAAAGTATTAAAACGTTCTAAAGCTAATGATCGTGTTTTAATGTCATTAGATGAAGGAAATCTTATTCTCACTTTTGTTGGTGAAGCTACAAGAACTTTTAAAATTAGATTAATTGACATTGAATATGATTCTCCTGCACCTCCTTCATTAGATTATCCTACAGAATTTGAGATTCCTTTCACACTTTTAAAAGACTCAATTCAAGATATGGATATTTTTTCTGATAAAATCACTTTAATGGTTGATCAAGAAAACTTCTATACATCTGCTGAAGGTGAATTTGGAGATGCAAATATTGAATATTTACATGGTGAAAAAATAGATACTAAAGCTAAATCTGTTTTCTCTTTAGAAAAAATTAGAGAAATGCTTAAAGCAGATAGATTCTCTGAAATTGCTACTATTTATCTTGGAAATGACATGCCATTAACACTTAGTCTTAAAATGGTATCTGAAGATGGGGAACTTAGTTTCTTACTTGCTCCAAGAATAGAATCTGAAGACTAAATGATTTAGCTTTTAATAAATTAATTTTTTTAAATTAATTTATTCCTATTTTTTTATAAATTTTTCATAATTAAGCTATTAATGCTATTAAAATGCCATTAGCTTTATACACATTAGCTTTATACACATTAACTTTATACATTATTAACTTTATTAAAAGGATTAGTTGTTGTAAAAATATGTTGATTATTAGTGGTAATCTTAGATTTTGATTTTGTTTTTAAATTTAGATGATTCTTATGCAAGGTGACTTTTTTCAAGTATTACGTAAAGTTCAAAAGGAAGAACGTAATAAATCTTCTCTATCAAGAGTAGAAAATGATTTTTATAAACAATTACGTGATTATATTAAAAACCTAGAACATTCTGTAGCTAATGACCCTTTTGGAAATGAACAATTATTATTAAATAATGCTCAAAGAATTGCTACTGAAATCTGTGAGCTAAGAGAATCTAAAATTACTAAAGCTGCTAATAACAATATTTACAGATCTTTTCTTTTATTTAAAAAAGACAATCCTCAATTTGACTTATTAGATACAACTCCATTAAATCTTACAGATGAGGAAGAAACTTTATATTTCTCTTTAATGGATTCCCTTAAAAATCATAGATATAGAATCTCTTTAGATGAATATAGTGAAGAAGGTACTATTGAAGATGATTTTGAAGAGAAAGATCATGATGGGGAAGGCACTTTTGTAGAAGATTCTTATGGAGAATCAAAAAAACCTAAAGTTTTAAAAAGTTCTAATTCTAATATTTCTGATGATTTAGAAATTTCTAATACCTTCGGTGAGTCTAATCAAGAAGATACAAGTTCTATTCAAGAAGAAGTTTCTACTAGTTTTAATAGTTCAAATGATCTTGAAGTTGATAATTCTGATGAAGTTTTATCTAGATTAAATCAAATTAAAGATGCTAAAGTAGTTACGGATGAAAAGTATGAGCCTATTGATAAGCAAGTAGCTAATCAAAAGTATCCAAGTCAAAAAACCGATATAAATCAAGAATCTAATCCTCAGGTAGATGCTCAGGATGTTCAAGATTCTAATCCTCAGGTAGATGCTCAGGATGTTCAAGATTCTAATCCTCAGGTAGATGCTCAGGATGTTCAAGAATCTAGTTTTAAAGCTGAAACTCAAGAAAATATTAAACCTAAGAGTGAAGAAAGCTCTAAACAAGCGGGGTTTATTTCTAATAATGTAGATGACATCTTCAAAAATCCAGATAGTCAATTTGTAGATTTAGATAAATTAGAACAGAATTATAATGATGATTATTATAATTCAATAGTTGCAGAATCTAATTATGCACCTCCAGGTGATGATGACTTTAATATGATTTTTGCAAAACCTAAAAAACCCAAATCTAATCAAATTAAATCTGATGAAGCTAAAAAGCTAAATGATAATATTAAATATAAATCAGATGATAAAGCTGAATCAACACAATCTGATTTAGGATTTTCATCTGGCCTTGATGTAAAAGATGGAAAACTTAGTCAAACTGATGGTTTTAATGAAGCTATGGAAAGCACTAAAAAAGAAACTCCTAAAAAAGTAGTTGATAAAACGATGGGAGGATTATTTGCTAAAGAGGAAATAGAAAATACTACAGTTATTATTAGTGAAAATATTGATGAAATTGTAGGTATTGATGAGAAGGTTTATGGCCCTTTCTTAGCAAATGATGTAGTTATTTTACCAAACATAACTGCACAAATTCTCATTGACAACAATAAAGCAGTTTTAGTTAAACACTAAAATTTCTATTTTTCATTTTTTTAACTTATTTAGTTAAACATTAAAACTTAATTTTTAATTTATTTAGCTAAAAAATAAAAATTAATTTTTTACTTATTTTTTTTATTGTATATTTCAAACTTTGTTTGTGAACTTAGTTAAGTTTTCGGCTCTTTCAAAAACTTTGTTGATTTGAAAATTTTTTTAATAAAAAGTAGTGGTTTTTAGAATTTTTTCTTAAAAAATTGTTTGATTTTTATTTAAAAATAGTAAAATTTAATAAAGAGTTGGAGCAAAGTTTTTTTCATGATAAAACAAAAAACAATTGCTCCAAATAGTATTTTAGATGTTGAACAATATATATTTTGCGATTTTAATGATGATTTTGTTCTTTCAAATCCTCATTTTGTAAGATTATTTAATTCTTGTCGTGAAGTTTTTAAATCTTTTGATTTAATTTTTAAAAAGGATGTTCCTTATTTTAGGATGAATTATGCTAGATGTCCTT
>NZ_FOTL01000036.1 GCF_900114585.1 Methanobrevibacter olleyae
ACAAAGAAATATCAACCTCATTATTTCTTAGCAGACAGAGCTTATGATTCTGAAGAAATAAGAAAATGTATTAATGAAGAAACTTTAGCTTTTGAGCAAATACCACTTAAAACAAGAGCCAAAAATGGTCATTATCGTTTAAATAGTTCAACAATTTTCAGACCTAAGATCTATTCTAGAAGAATGAATGTTGAAAGTGTAATTTTTGTTATAAAGCAAATATTTTCAGGTATAAACTTTTCACGCAACGATAAATTACGTAATAAAGAAACCAAGCTAAAAGATGTTTTATATAATTTCTACAGGCATGTACAAATCTTTTAAAAAAGGTTTCTACAAGGCTAAAAATATTTTAAAATTTATAAAAAATTATTTAAATGTATTGAATTATACTATAATATATAAAAATACCATTTTTTTTTAAAATTAAAATAAAGTATTATAAACATTATTTTACTATATGGCTTTTGAAGTGGTTATTAGGAGTAAGAACATGGTTTTAGTTTCATATTTAAATCCATTATCTGAGGAAGGAAGAGGCATTGTTAGAACTCTTGGAGGTCTTGAAGAGATTTCCTTAGATAATAATGACTTAATGAATATTGTTATTCATACTAATCGTCAAACTATTTCTAATCAAGATGTTGTTCCTGAAACCATTGTAGATTTAGCTATTAACCGTATTAAATGGTATATTGAACGTAAAAATAATAAAGAATTCAATCCAAATGATTATAGCTACTTTTTTAATGAAGCTATTGCAGAATATGATACAATAGCTTTTCATATACTGGCTCAAGCTATTGCAAATAAATTTAGGCCAGGTTCTCGTGAGGTAAAATTATTTGTTGAGTCTCAAGGATTGATGATTGAGGATAGATTAACTAAACTTCCATTATCCGATAGAAAAGAGCTTGTAGAAGAAATTCTAAGTGATCTACTTATTCAAGATGGAATTAAATGGTCTTTTTTAAAGGATTTAATAGCTACTAAAAAATTATCTTTAACTGATTTGGTATTAGAAAATGGAGAAATAGTTTTAGATAGGGAAGAATTTGTTAATACATTTGATGATAAATTTAGTGATAGGTCTCCTGAGAGAGTTTACGATATTTTAATCGGGGATAATCTTAGAGAATTGATTTTAACTAAATTATTGATGCAGAATACTGAAAATTATATTAAATCTATTCAAGACCAATTAAGCATGGTTGAAATGCATCCGGCTATTGTTGAATTAGGTGAAATGCTAGATGAAACTATTACAGAAACTCTAGCTCGCTATAGTACTTTTTATGCTAGTGGTGGAACTTATGGCAATATGGAAATTGGTAAGCTTATTAAAGAAGCTTTTCCTCCATGTATTGCAAATACTGTTGAGGGTGTTTCCTCTGGTGGAAGAAATGATGCGATTGTACTGCTTTTAACCTCTTTTGTATCTTATGCAAGGCTATATCCAGGTATATTTGCATCAGATAGAACGGTAAAGGTTTCAGATATTGATACAAATTTAAATATAACTTTAAATGAGATTTTGCCCCTCATTTATGAAGCTGCAGATAACTGTAACCCTCCTTTATTTGAAGATCAACCTCAAGAAAAGATAAATATTATTTCAAAATTAGGCTTTGGAATGCATGATGAAGTAAATCTTGAAAATGAAGGTGAAACAAAATGGTATACTCCAATGAGTTGTGAAAAGATCAAAATGCATCTTCCACAACTTTGTAGAGAAAATAAGGATTGTGCTAAGATTAATAATCCATTGAGTTATTATTCAAGAAAAAAATGGATAATTGCTAAAAATGGAGAATTATCCTCTAAAAAAGCTTCAAGTGAAGATTCTGCTGATTAGTCTGTTTTTTAAATTATTTTTAAAATTTTATTATTTTCTACCATTTCCTATTTATAAGTTTTTTTTTAATGATCTTGATTATTTTTTTATTTTTATTTTTATTTTAGTATGTATAATCCTCTTCATGATTTTGATTATTTTTTTTTTTTTTTATTTTAGTATGTATAATCCTCTTCATCATAGTATTTTAAGATTATGGAATGTTCAAAGTCTTGATAATTGCTAAAGCGATACTCTTCATAATTTTCAATTAAAATTTTTAATTGCCTTTCTTTTTCATCAATTGATTCAATATTACAAAATTCGCTGAATAATTCTGGATTATATGAATCAAAATATTCATCTTCTTCTTTTTCTAATTTAAAATCAAGAAATTTTTCATACTCTTCACTATCTAATAAGTCTTCTATATCAAATAAGTCTTCTTCTTGTTCAATTTTATAAAGTTCAATATGTTCACTATCATAGCTCATATCAAGTAATTCGTTGTTATTTAATCTGATTCCTTGAATTTTACCTGTTTTTAAGTTAATAATTGTTTTACCAGTTGATTCATAGGCAATCCAATTATCTAATGCAGGTTCTATAATTTCCCTTATACTTAAACTTTCAAAAAGCCTTCTAATCTCCTCTTCACTTAGCATTTTATTCCTCATTTTTGCTCTGTTTATAGCTATTTTTCAATTATAATAAGTTTTAAGTATTATATAAATCATAAATATTTTTACATATAATAATATTTATTTAATTATATTAAAAACTTTATTTAATCAATAAAAATTCTTAAAATTAAAAATTATTTTTTTTAAAATTTATTATATTCTTTAAGATAGCCTTTAAAATATTCTTTAAGATATTCTTTAAGATATTCTTTAAGATATTCTTTAAGATATTCTTTAAGATAGCCTTTAAGATATTCTTTAAAAATTATAATTTTTATTATGGTGATTTTATGTTTGGAACATCTACTATTCAAGAAAGGAGAAGATATTATAGGGAGGAATGGTCTGAAAAGGACTTACCTGATTTTATCTCAAATGGAATCACTAAAAGAGAATTTGGATTTGACCATTTAGGTCATGGTCCTAATGATAGATATAAAGTTTTTAAAGGTACAGATACTCTTAAGAGATTTTTAAGATATAAAGCTCCATTTGCAGCATACATATCTGTATCATTTTATGCAAATCCTCACAAACGTGGGGGATGGGAAAAAGCAGAATATGTATTTGATATTGATGCAAAAGATTTACCTATCCGTTCATGTAATTGTGATGGAGTTTGTGAGATATGTTTAGGTGAAGCTCTTGAGAGAGTAAATGCTATCTTAGATGATTTAAAAGGTGATTTGGGCCTTAAAGATATTCATATTATTTATTCTGGAAGAGGATTCCACATAAGAATACTTGATCCTATTATGATGGAAGCAAATAGTGAATTAAGGGGAGAAGTATTAAAATATGTAGCAGGAGCTGAAGTTCCAAAAGCACAATATCCCAATATTGTTCCAGGTGGAAAACCTTATAATTTTGAGCATTTTTCTATTCCTATAGCTTATCCAGCTATTTTCACTGAAAAAGTGAAATACAATATTCTTCATTTAAGAGGAGATGAAGAATTAGATGGTATAAATAACCGTTTATTAAAGGATTTAGTAAAATATAAGAATTATCTTTATGAAGATGATTGGGGTTCATTTAAAAAGAACATTGGGCCAAGAAGATATAAAGATATGGTTAATGCTATGGCAAGAGTTAACTTAGCAACCATAGATGCAAAGGTTACAATAGATTTAAAGAGAATCTTAAGACTTCCAAGTTCTCTTCACTCTAAAGTTAGTATGAAATGTGTTGAGGTTAAAAACCCAGAAACATTTGACCCTTTTAAATATGCTGTACCTAAGTTTGTATATGAAAGAAAAGATGAAAATATTGCTGAGAACTAATTATTTCAGTATATAGTAATTTTTAATCATTAATAAATTTAATTAAAATTTATTATTTTTATTAATTCTATTAATTTATATTAAAGGAGGTTCAATATGGATAAAAAACTTATAATTAGCCTTATTCTAGCATTAATAGCTATAATCATTATTGGTTTTCTTGCTTTGAATTTTGTTCCTACTGGTAATGATACCGATTTAAATATCAGTAATAATTCAACAAATGGTACAATAATAATCTCACAAGATTCAATTAATGATAATGTTTCTGATGGTGGTAAATTAAATGATACTAATTCAAGTTCAAATATCACCGATTCAGGGGATATTCTACATAAACAAATATTTACTGTTTCAGAAAATGAAACAGGCCAAAATGAAGGAATGGAACCTGGAACCTATATAATGTACTATACAGAAAATGATGGCCCTATAAAAGTTGAAAAAATATCTTAATATTCTACTTTTATTTTTTCTTATTTTTTTATTTTATTCTGTAGCTATTTTCTAATTATTTTCTAATTATTTTGTAATATTAATTTATAGTTATTATATTTTTATAAAAATTATCATAAGTTAATATTATTTAAAAAAATTTATTTTATATAATTATTTCTTTAAAATAACCTATTTTATTAATTCATTGAAAATAAATTAATTTACTATCTTATTATAATTTTATTTTTTAATATTTTTTTTAATTTGTAATGCTTATAATAGAAAACTTTATATATTATTACAAAGATATTACACGATTTTTAAAAAATGAAAATTTAAAACTTGTTAACATATGGAAATGGTGGCATTTATAGGTGGGTAAATCTAATTGAATAGCATATTATGTGGATATAGACAAATAATAACCCTTTTTAGGCTTATTAATTACTTGCATATTTTCTATAAGGATACTAAGTTGTGATGAGCTTATTCTTTCATTATAACTAAAATTTTTTTATCTTTTCTATTTTTTTCAGTGATATATTTTATATTTTTTAAATTCTATTTTTGTTAATAGTTTTTCTTAAAAATCAAGTATAACAAAATATAAATAAAATAAATAATAAATAGTTTTTTTTAGTAATTAATTGATTTACTTAAAAACATTAATTATTAAATGTTAGATAATCATTATTAATCATTTAATCAATATAGGTGGAATTATGGGTTTATTTGATAAAGTTGTAGGTCATGCTGAAATTGGTGGGGACACTAGTACTGTAGAAGAGTTTCTCTTTCCTGGTGAAGAAATTATTCAATCTTTCCATTTCTTAAGAGATTCTATTGTCTTAACAAACTTGGGTATTTATGTTGTAGATGTTCAAGGTTTAAGTGGCAGTAAGGTAGAAACTAAGTTTTTCCCTAAAAAAACTATTAAAACTATTGCTTTTGAAACTGCAGGAACTCTTGATATGGATGTAGATATTAAAATTGGTGTAGATAATAATCCTGTTGTTCTTGTGGAAGGTGGATCTGTAAATGTGCCAATAGAATTTAAAGTTCCTAGAGCACAAGCAGAAGAAGCTAAAAAAATTATACATCTTGTAAAAGAACATTATTTATTAATTAAATAATATTATCTTATTTATTATCTTAATTTCATTTTTATTTATTTTTTCTAGTTTTTCTTTTTTATAATCCCTAAATCTATTTAATTATAATAAGTTTTTTATAGATTCATTTCATTAAGTGTTAATATGGTTCATAACATATTAAGTTATTTATTAAATTGTTGATTTTTATTAATTATATAAAAAATAGATAATTAAAAAATTAGTAGTATAATTATTTTCATGATTTTTTAGAGGAATTTTATGAATAATTTTATTAAAAAATGGACTGAATCAAGTCTAATATTAAAAATACTTATTGGTTTAATTATTGGAGTTATTTTAGGGCTTACTATTCCACAAATTGATATGCTTGGACTTCCAGGTAAATTATTTGTAAGTGCTTTAAAAGCTATTGCTCCTATTCTTGTTTTTGTATTAGTAGCTTCAGCTTTATCTAAGGCTGGAGAAGGAATTGGTAGACGATTTAGAACTGTTATTATTTTATATATTTTTTCAACATTCTTATCTGCTATGGTTGCAGTAACTGGAAGTTTTTTATTCCCAGTTACAATGCACCTTAAACAAGCTGATGAAATTATAGCTCCTAGCGGATTAGGTGAAGTTATAAGTAATATGCTTCTAAATATTTTTACAAATCCTTTATTGTCATTATCCCAAGGAGATTATCTGGGAATTTTATTCTGGGCAATTGTATTTGGTATTTGTTTAAAGAAAGTTGCAAGTAGCAATACAAAAAATCTCCTTTCTGACTGTGCTGATGCAATCAGTATGATTGTAAGAGGAATTATTCAATTTGCTCCTATTGGTATTATGTCCCTTGTATTTAGTGCTGTATCTGAAAGTGGCTTAAGTATTTTTATTCAATATGGTCAATTAATTTTACTGCTTGTTGCTTGTATTGCAACAGTAGCTTTAATTACAGATCCTCTTATTGTAGCGATTGCATTAAGGCGTAATCCCTATCCACTTGTTTTTACTTGTTTAAAAGAAAGTGGTATTACTGCATTCTTTACACGGAGTTCTGCTGCGAATATTCCAGTTAATATGGGCCTTTGTGAAAAGTTGGGTCTTGATAAGGACTTCTATTCAATTAGTATTCCACTTGGAGCTACAATTAACATGGAAGGAGCAGCTATCACTATTACAATTATGACTTTAGCAGTATGTCATACGTTGGGGATTGCTGTGGATTTACCTACAACTATTGTTTTGTGTGTAATTTCCACATTAGCTGCAGCGGGATCTTCTGGGGTAGCTGGAGGTTCTTTATTGCTTATTCCAATGGCATGTTCCTTATTTGGAATACCTGCAGATATTTCTATGCAAGCTATTGCTGTTGGATTTATTATTGGTGTAATTCAAGACTCTGCTGAAACAGCTCTTAACTCAAGTGGAGATGCACTATTTTCAGCAACTGCAGAGTATCATGACAGAGCTAAAGTAGGTAAGGCAGTTAATTTCTTAGGTAAATTTGCTAAAAAAAGTGAATAATTAGTGATTTATTAATTTTAATAGATTTTTTTCTTTTTAAAAAAGTGAATAATTAGTGATTTATTAATTTTAATAGATTTTTTCTTTTTAATTTTTATTTTTTCTTTAACTATTTTTTATTATTTTTTTCTGTTCTGTTTTAAGTCATTTGATAAAAAATTTTTAGGCATACCAAAAAATTTATATTTATAGAACAACTATTTATTATTATGAAAAATGAAGAACATTTACCTATTTTAGGAGTAGGTCCTTTTATAATCATTCCAATAATTTTAATAAGTATTTTATCATTGGTATTTTCTTACTATGAAATTATTCCTTTATATCAAATTAAAGAATTAAATATTTTATTTTTTCTATTAGGAATCATTTTAGTTATAATGGGGATTATTTTATGGTTACTTGCAGTTGTTAATTCAAGAATATCTCAACAAATTATAAATAATAATCTAGTTACAAGTGGAGTTTACTCATATGTAAGACATCCCATATACTCTGCATTTCTTTTTATTTCAACTGGATTAATATTAATTTCACAGAATATTGCTCTATTCTTTCTACCAATAATTTATTGGTTGGCCTTAACTATTGCTATGATAAAAACAGAAGAAAGATGGTTACTCAAGAAATATGGTGATGAATATGTACAATATTCTAAAAAAGTAAATAGATTTATTCCTTTTTTTAACTAAACCTATTTCTAGTTATTTTTTTAAAATCTATTTAAATTATATTTTTTAAATAGCTTATTTTAGTTATTTTTTTTAAAACCTATCTAAGTTATATTTTTTAAATAGGCTATTTTTTTAAAACCTATCTAAGTTATATTTTTTAAATAGGCTATTTTTTAAGTTGTATTTTTTAAATATATTATTTACTAATTTAAAATAAATCTAAATTCTAAAATTATAAAACTAATAAAAATTATAATATAATTATTTAAGATGACATTATGATTTTAAGAAAAACTATAGGGAACTAAACAATGAATTATGAACTTATTTTAAAAGATTTAAAACCAAGTCAAGAGGAAATTGATGCAGTTAATAAAACAACTAAGAAAGTAATAAATTTCATTAATAAAACTTGCAAAGATGAAGGAATTAATGCTGAGGCTAAGGCTGTAGGTTCAGTTGCTAAAAATACTTGGTTAAGTGGTAAGTCTGATATAGATATTTTTATTAGTTTTCCTACTGATACAGATATAGATTTTCTTAAAGAAACTGGTATGGAATTAGCTTATAAAACTAGCAATGCTTTAAATGGTAAAGCTAGTGAGCATTATGCATCTCATCCTTATTTAACTTGTGATATTGATTGTTTTGAGGTAGATATAGTTCCTTGTTATAAAATAAATGAAGGAGATTCAATCATATCTGCAGTTGACAGAACTATTTTACATACTGAATATATAAAAAAGAATTTAAGCAAAAAACAAGAAGATGAAGTTCTATTACTTAAAAGGTTTATGGATGCTATTGGCACTTATGGTTCTGAATTTAAAACAGGGGGATTTGCAGGTTATTTATGTGAATTACTTATTTTAAAATATGGGACTTTTGAAAATACTTTAAGAAAGGCCCAATATTGGAGATTTCATACTATGCTAGATTTAGAAGACTTTAAAACAGCTAATAATAAAATCTTCAAAGATGATTCTCTTGTTTTCATTGATCCTACTGATAAAAATAGAAACGTTGGTGCTGCTTTAAGATTAGATAGAATGGTTGATTTTATAGTAGCCTCAAGAAACTTTATAGCTATTGTTGATGATGAATTATCTGATGATGAAAGGATGGAAAAGCTCATTAAATTCTTTAAACCCCTTCAAAAAGAGCACTTATTAAATAGATCTAATGAAGAAATAGCTAAATATATTGTAGATTTATTTAAAGATAGAGAAACTCAAACTTTGGTAGTTAAATTCCCTATTCCAGAAATGTCTGCTGATGCTCTTCATCCGCAATTAATTAAAACAGTTGATTCAATTTGTGAAAAACTAGATATGTCTGAGTTTTCTGTATTTAAATATGATTATTGGACTGATGAAGAGAAATCTGTTATCTTCACCATAGAACTCAATGTCTTTAAGCAAGGAAAATACTATATTCACAAAGGTCCTAAAGTTTGGCCTAAGAAGGCATATGATAATTTCAAACTTAAATGGGGTGACCTCCTATATCCTTTAGATGATTTTATGGTTCTTAGACGTGAGAGACAATTTAAAACAGCAAAAGACTTTATAATTCATATACTTAATTTAGAAAATATACATATAATCAAGGTTGGAAAGAATATAAAAGAAGCTATTTGTAATGATTATATTCTTCTTGAAATTGATGAATTTTTAAATGACTTAGATAGTCAGTTTGATTATAATATTTCTAATAAAAATAGTGAAGAATTAGCCTTTGATTATTTAAACAGTTTAGATGACTTTTTGAATCCGGGCCAATACATTAAAAGATGATGATTTGGGATTTAAGATAATATGAAAATGAAAGAATCTGAAACTATTAGAAGCTTTTTAGCTATTGAACTTGATAAGAGTTTAGTTCCTAAAATATTAGATGTTCAAAAGGAGTTTAAAAAGACTAATGCCAATATAAAGTATGTTCCTTCTGGAAATATGCATTTTACTTTAAAATTCTTTGGAAATATAGATTTGGCTATGGTTGATAATATTAACACTGTAGTTGCGAAAGTCATTAACAATTATTCTTCCTTTGATTTAAATATTAAAAAATGTGGTTGTTTTCCTAATAAAAATCTAATTAAAGTACTTTGGTTAGGTTTAGAAGATGGCTCTCCAATAAAAGACTTACAAAAAGATCTTGATAATGAGTTTAGAAAATTGGGATTTAAAAAAGAAAGAAATTTTATTTCTCATTTAACTATTGGAAGAGTAAAAAGCCCTAAAAATAAAAAAGAAATCCAAGATACAATTGAAAAATTAGAAGATATTGAAATTGGAGAAATGAGTGTATATAAGATTTCTTTAAAAAAGAGTACTTTAAGTCCCCAAGGACCAATCTATGAGGATATTAAAGTATTTGAATTATAAAATGACTTAATAGGATTTTTAATAAATTCTATCTATTTTAAATAGTATTATCATGATTTTTTAATAAATTTTAGCTATTTTAAATAGTATTAGTATGATTCATAATGGATTCTATCTTCTTTAAACCTGTTTTTTCCATGATAATCTTCTGTTGGATAACCTAAAACAATAACAGAGTAAGGATAGACATTTTCTGGAATATTGAAGTTTTCTTTTAAATAATTCACTCTCTCTTCATCAGGATACGTTCCAAGCCATACTGCACCAAGATCTTCTTCTACTGCTTGTAGCAATATATTTTGACTACAAGCTCCCATATCTTGTTGTATCCATTTGTAATCTTCAAATTTATCTGTGTATTCTTTGTTAAATAAGGTAATAATACAGCAAGCAGATGTTTTTGCAGGTTTAGAGTATAAGCTCATATTTTCTATTTTTTTGATTCCCTCTTTATTTTTAACTACTAAAAATTCCCAAGGTTGTGAATTGATTGCAGAAGGTGCTTGCATTCCTGCTTTTAAAAGTCTTATAATCTTTTCATCTTCAATTTCTTTATCTAAAAATTTTCTAATACTTTTTCTTTTAAAAATTATATTCATTTTAACACCTTTCATATTGTGCTTTTATTAAAAATTTCAAGTATTTATAGGATACTAATATTACTAAAATCAATGATATAATGGCTTGAATATAAAATAAATAGTTTAAAATACTTAATCCAAAGAATTTATAAATTTCACCTGTAGCTATTGTACTTATAACAAATGGAAATGTAAATGCTGAGAAACTTGGAAAGAATTGCATTTTTTCTATAAATATGAATTTTATTGCTTGATAAATTGAAAAAATATAAAAAATACATGCACATATGTAGGTAATACATAAGAAAATACTATTAATTGTTAATGAGTTCACGTATCCAACAATAAGGATTGAGAAAAGTGCAGTGTAAATACAAATGAATGGTTTATTTTTATCCTCTATCTGATTAAACTTAATGTATCTATATGCGACTAAAATGAGCGTTGGTATCATCAATATAAAACCAATTCCAAAGAAGATAAATCCATATTGTGATAAGTTAAATGCAGGTGCTGTTATTGCAGCCATTGTTATTCCAATATAAACAATCCACCAACTAGCAAATACATTTTCTACATTGAAATTATTTAAAACATAATTTTTACTAAAAACTATAAGAATTAATAGATGGATTATTATTCCTAAAATCCATATTCCTAAGGCAATATTTTGAGATATTGGTAAAAATAATGGTTTTAAATATGTACTAAAAAGCATTAGAGTCATTGAAAATGTACCAAATGTACTTAAGGCAATTAGATTATTTAGTTCGTTATAAAATCTATTAAAATATAAAACAAGTTTTAATATTATTAAAAATACTAATGTAGTTCCTATAATGAAAAATACATTACTAAAATCAGTAAATATTTTTCCTAGTGAAAAAATAGCTAATATTAAACCAGTAATTGCTAAGGGTAGATTTTTTATAATATTCATAATATTATTTTAAAAAAAGGGTTTAATAAAATTTATCTAATAACTTAATTTCATCGATAGTCTAGTATTGGAATTATTAGATTATTGAATTTTTTGATTAAAAATTATTAATATTAAAAAAGAGTATTCAGATAAGTAAAATAACTTATCTAATTAAAAGAAGGTTGTCAAAAGTTTTAGGTTTAAAAATAAAAATTTATTATTTATTTATAAATAAATAATTAAAAATAAATTTAAGCCTATAAAATTTTACAGTCCCATTAAATGTTAAAAATTTTAATAATGATTTAATCTATTCATATAAATTCAGCTCTTCAGCTGAGAGAACTTTAATTTCCATATCTTCAACATAATCTGCAGATTCTTTTGAGAATAATTTGAAATGTGGTGAAGCCAGGTGTTTACTTAAAGCTTCTACACTTTTCCATTCTTCTAGAAAGATGAATGTACTATCTTTTACTGATTTTAAGAATGTATAATCAATGTTTCCTTCTTCTTTAAGAGTTTCTTCTACTAATGATTCTGCAAGAGGAATTATATTTTCTTCTGTTCCTTCTTTAGGATAAAGTCTTGCCATAACTACAATAAAGCTCATAAAAAGTCTCCTTTAAATTTCTTATTTAAGAACTTATTCTACTTTTATTAAAAATTCATTATTTTGATTAAATTTTCTAAGCTAAAAATAATAAACTTTTTGATTATTTTTATTCTATTGTTATATAATGGTTTTTATTTATTTAAAAAAAGAGAAAAAAATTATTCTATAAAAATAGAATAATTAAATTTTGATGTGTTTTTATTTTTTTATTCATCTAATTTTGGAATTCCAGTAATTCTAAGTCCACCGTAATGGGATCTGTATTTAATGTTTAATCCAATTAGCAATGGGGTGATTTTTTCAATAATTCTTGCTTTTTCTAAAATTCCAGTATCAATGGTTCTTATGCCAGGGATTTTGTTAATAAGTTCTGCTGCAGTTTCTTTTGCTTCTTTGTCATCTCCTGCAATTAAACAATCACATTCAATCTCTTCTGGAATGTTAGATAAGTGGGAATTACTAATGTTACAGAATGCACAAATAACTTTTGCTCCAGTTCCATCAAGGATACTTGCGGTTCTTTCTGCTGCAGATCCTTCCATCAAGTCGATGAATCGGAATGGTTTTCCACCAATTGCAGTTTCTAATGGTACAGTTGCATCTAAAACAATTTTATCAGTACAGAATTCCTTAATTCCTTCTATAGTTGGCTTTTGTGCTGCAAGAGGTACAGTAAGGATTAAAATGTCCCCTTCTTTTGCTGCATCTTCGTTAGCCATACCACACATATTAGATAAGTTGTAGTCAGAATATTTTTCTTTTGCTTCTTCAACAACAGTCAATGCTTTTTCTTCTTTACGGGAACCAACAATAACTTCTACGCCTTCTATTGCTAATCTAAGAGCAATTCCCAAACCTTGTGGGCCAGTTCCACCTATTACACTTACAATCATATTATGTCTCCTAAAATATTGTATTTTCGTATAAAGTCTTTTGATATAATATCACTAATATTATATCTATAAGAGAATGTTTATAAATCTTTCTTTTTAGTTTATTATTTTTTTATTTAATCTGGTTAATGTTTAGTTAAAAATAAATTTATATGAATATATTTTTATTTTTTTTATTTTTATTTTTATTTTGTCAAATTATTAATTTAAAAAAAATCAATATTAACATTTAAATTAGAAAATTTAGTACAGTTTAATAAATAATCATATTTTTTCTTTTATAACAATAAATTCAAATAAAAAAATTATTAACTTAAAAGATTTAAAAAACTAAAAAAAAATAAAATTTAGTCTAATAATAAAAAAATAAAAAAAGAATAATGAAAAAATATTTAAATTAAGGATTAAATTATTTATAATTGTAGAATCCTTTTCTTGCATTGATTAGGGATTAAGTTATTTGTAATTGTAGAATCCTTTTCCTGCATTGATACCAGTTTCACCGGCATCTATTTTTTCTTTAAGTTTTAGAGCTATTTTTCCTTGGGTTGTTTCAGGGTCAGCTGATCTGGGATCCATAATTACAATATTATATGCAGTTATAAGTCCGACCACATCTAAAATTTGGAATGGTCCATTTGGTGCACCTGTAGCAAGTCTCCAAGTTAAATCAATTGTTTCAGGGTCTGCTACTTCATTTGCCCATAAAGCTTGACCTGCAGATAAGAATGGAACAAGTAAGGAATTTAAAATATATCCTGGTTGTTCTTTAAGTACTTTTAAAGGAACCATATTAATATCTTTTGCAAATTGGACTATTGCATCGAAGTACTCTTGTTTTGTTCCTGGATGTCCCATAACTTCCCCAGTATTTTGAGCCCAGATATTATTTGCAAAGTGTAATGCAAGATACTTTTCAGGTCTACCTGTGTATTCTGCAAATTGACTTGGGAGTAAAGTAGATGAGTTAGTTACAACAATTGTTTTTTCTGGAAGATGTTTTGCTAATTCTTCATAGAATGGGATTTTTTGATTAGGATCTTCTGCAATCGCTTCAATAACAAGGTCTGCATCATCTGCTGCTTCTTCATAGCTTGTTGTTAAGCTTAAGCTGTCAAAAGCTCTTTGAGCTTTTTCTTTTAATGCATCAATTTCTTCATCACTAAGGTCAGCTTTGTCTGTAAATCCTCTGCAATATGCAGATTTATCGCTTTTCATTGCCTCAAGTGTGTTAAGATAGATGTTTCTTAGTCTTTCGAATTTTGGCTTTGCTCTTTCAATTGAACCTTCACTTCTTAGCCAAACTGTTACATCAAAACCACAAAAAGCAGATTGATAAGCAATTTGACTACCTAATACTCCTCCACCAGCTACTACTACTTTTTTAATATTCATTTAAACCACCATTAGTCTTTATAAACTATATTTTTAGCAAATAAAACTTTAAAAACTGTTTTTTATTTATATTTTCTTTTTAGAGAAAATTTAATAAAATTGATGAGAAAATATAGTTTACTTGTATACTATTATTTAATTTAAAATATTTAAAATTTTTTAAATAATTCTTAATAAAATGAATATTTTTAAAAAAGCATATGGCAATCTGAATATTAATCAATTTTAAAAATAGCTTGTGATTATTGTTCATAATCATTTAATTCAGTAGATTTAAATGCTAAATCGATAAAGGTTTTAAAAAATTCATCATCTAAATCATCTAAACCCATTTTTTCTTCCCATTTATTATTTATCTCTTCGATAACTGGAATTAATTCTTTACCTTTTTTAGATAATCTTAAGAAATTATGTCTTTTATCTATTTTAGACTGTTCTTTAATAATGATTTTATTGGCTTCTAATTTCTTAATAGCTTTAGTAATAGCTCCCTTTGTAATATAAAAACTATCAGATAAATCCTTTTGGTTTAAATTCTCTTCATTATAAATTTTAAGCATACATAATACTTGAATCAAATTTAAATCATACTTTGCCAATGCATTGTTTAGATAGTTTTTATGATTTTTATGAAAAATAAATAAAAGGTCTCCTAAACGATTATAATCATAAAATCCGGAATTAGTTTTTTTTATCATCATTTTCTTCTTTATTAATACAATTATTTAAAAATAACTAAAGGGGGTTAATATTTTAATTTTAATTTTCCATTCATTAAAAGAATCTATATTTTAATTTTCCATTCATTAAAAAGATTTATATACTAAAAATAATATAATTAATATTGTATTTAAAAATACAATAATGTATAAAAATGTAGATTGATATCTAAAAATTATTATTAAATTTTAATAGAATTTTTCTATATTTTTTAAGTCTTTATTAAAATAAATTTTTAAAACTAATTATTAGATATTATGGGGGATGGATTTTAAACAAAAATATATAAATTATATTGAATAATATAATATATTATTTATAAATTGCAATAATGCACAAGTTATTATTTTATTAATTAGTCAATTTTGATAATTTAGATAAAAATAATAAATTTATTTATATTTCTGCAAAATATTATTTAATAATTACTTAATTTTGAATAGAGAATCATAGATTAAACAGAGAGCCATAGATTAAATAGATATCTATAGATTAAATAGAGAGTTATAGATTAAAAATTATATTAATTAATTAAATAATTCATAAATACAATTTATAATTAAAAAAAATTTATAATTAAAATATTTTAGGAGACTAATCTTATGACAGAAATAGGAAAAAGAATTCGTTTAGAGAGAATTTTCAATAGAAAAACTGGAAGAACAGTAATTGCTCCTATGGACCATGGCGTATCAAGTGGTCCAATTAAAGGAATAATTAATATGGACGAAACTGTTGAAAGTATCTCCCAAGGTGGAGCAAATGCAATATTAATGCACAAAGGTATTGTTGGAAGAGGACATAGAGGATATGGCAAAGATATAGGTCTTATTGTACACTTATCAGCAAGTACTTCACTAAGCCCAGATCCAAACAATAAAGTAACTGTAACAAGTGTAGAAAAAGCAATTCAATTAGGTGCAGATGCAGTATCTGTACATGTAAACATTGGTTCTGAAACTGAACCTGAAATGCTAATGGAACTTGGAGAAATCTCTGAAGCTTGTAGTTACTGGGGAATTCCACTTCTTGCAATGATGTACCCAAGAGGACAAAAGGTAGAAAATGAGCATGATGTGGAAATGGTAAAACATGCAGCACGTGTAGGTTCTGAATTTGGTGTTGATATTGTTAAAACTAATTATACTGGTGATCCGGACAGCTTTAGGGAAGTTGTAGAAGGTGCATTGGTACCTGTAGTTATTGCAGGAGGGCCAAAAGTAGAAACCGATAGGGAACTTTTAGAAATGGTAAGAGATTCTCTTGAAGTTGGAGGAGCAGGTGTTGCATTTGGAAGAAACCTTTTCCAAGCTAAAAACCCTGGAAAAATTACAAAAGCTATTTCAGAAGTCGTTCACAAAGATTTAGATGTTGAAGAAGCTTTAAAAATCCTTGATGATTGAATAAATTATATTTATTATTTAAAGATAGTATTACTAAAGTTTAGTTAACGATAAATACAAAATTAAGGAGATTAAATTTGCCAAATAAATTCGCTTGGATTATTTCCCCAAAAGCAAATTGGGATGATAAAAAAGAATTAATCACAATAGCACTTGAATCAGGAATTGACTATGTTCTTGATTTAGAAGATAGTGAAAACATTAGAAAGGTAGGAAACTTTAAAATCATTTCTAATGAAGAAGATGCTGATATATATTTAGTTGGTATAGGTGGTGAAGGAGATGGAACTCTTGAACTTAAGGACAATTTAAATGAATCAGTAGACCTATCAAAAGCAACTGAAGCAAAAAATAGTGGAAAAACTGTCTGTGCCTATATATTGATTAGTGATAAATTACATGAACAATTAGCAGTGGTTTTAGGGAAAGTTGTTGATTATATAATCCTTGTTGGAACAGACTGGACAATTATTCCTCTTGAAAATATTATTGCTGACTTACAAAAAGAAAATGTTAAACTTATAGCTGCTGCAGCTAATACAAATGAGGCAAAAGTAGCTATGGAAACGTTAGAAGTAGGTACCGATGGAGTAATATTTGAACCAAAAGACTTTGCACAAATTAAAGACATGGCTAATTTAATCGATAAACTTTCAACAGAAAGCTATGAATTAAAAGATTTAACAATTACAAAGGTAGAACCTGTTGGCTCAGGAGATAGGGTTTGTATTGACACAACTACTATGATGAAACCTGGAGAAGGTATGTTAATAGGATCTTATTCAAAAGCAATGTTCTTTATTCATAGTGAAAGTCTAGAAAGTGAATATGTTGCATCAAGACCATTTAGAGTCAATGCAGGTCCTGTTCAAGCTTATGTTATGGTTCCAGGCAATAAAACACGTTATCTATCAGAACTTGAAACTGGTGATGAAGTATTAATCATTGATGATGAAGGTAAAACTAAAAAATCTATTGTCGGTAGATCTAAAATAGAAAAAAGACCTTTACTTTTAATTGAAGCAGAATACGAAGATATGAAAATTAAATCATTAGTTCAAAATGCAGAAACCATAAGATTAGTTGATGAAAATAATGAACCAATTTCTGTTTCAGCTTTAAAGAAAGGAATGAAAGTTAAAGGATTTATTGACGATAGTGCAAGACATTTTGGTATGGCTATTGATGAGCAAATAATCGAGCAATAATCCCGACTTTTAAAGCAAGCTTTAAAAAAACCTTAGTCAAATCTCTTAACTGGTTGGAAATTTTGCTATTACGATAGTTTTTTATCTAATTTTTTTATTTTTTTATAGTTTTTATCTATTTTTATTCTTTTTTATAGTTTTTATCTATTTTTATTCTTTTTTATAGTTTTTATCTATTTTTATTCTTTTTTTATTATTTAACGGAGATAATGTACTTTTTCTTTATCAATATCTTCTATTTTATGTGCTTGTACTTCATGAAATGGAACTCCTAAAGCTAAAATTCCAACTATTCTAAAGTAATCATCAATTCCTAAAACTTTACGAACATAATCTTCAGAAGATTCATTACTTTTAGATTTTCTTAAATGAATTTGAACCCAACAACTTCCAATATATTGTTCTGTAGCCATTAAATGCATAAATGCTAGTGCAATTGATGAATCTTCTATCCAAGTGTCTGATACAAGTGTATTTGCTACAACAACAATAGCTTTATTTGCATTTTTTAAAAATTTAGAACTAGATTGTTTAGATTCGGATAATTTTTCTAAAACTTCTTTTTTATCAACTATTAAAAAACTACAAGGCTTCCTATTTCTACTTGTTGGAGCAAGTAAACCTGCTTGTAAGATTTTGTTTAATTTTTCTTTAGGAATTTCTTCATCTTTATATTTTCTTAAACTTCTTCTTTTAAGCATTATCTCTAATAAATCCATTTTATCATCCTTTTAAAAATCTATTTAATTATTGTTTTATTTTTTTTTAAATTAAAAAACATTATATTTTTTATAATATTAATTTTTTATTAAAATAGAAATAACTATTAATTAAAATAAATAAAATATATTATATCAATTTTATAAATAATTAAATCATTGATTTTAAAAATTATTGATTAAAATATTAATGAATTAAACTTATAAGGAATTATTAACATGAATTCAGAAGAATTATTCAAAATAAGTAAAAATATCATTCCTGGAGGAGTTAACTCTCCAGTACGTGCTTTTGAACCATATCCTTTCTTTGTAAAAGAAGCAAAGGGTTCTCATATTCTAGATATTGATGGAAATGATTATGTTGATCATTGTTTAGCTTATGGGCCTATATTATTAGGTCATAGTGATGAAGATGTAATGAATGATGTATATAATCAGATGCAAATAGGAACTGCCTATGGTGCTCCAAGTGAAAATGAACTTAAATTAGCTCAAGAGGTAATTGATAGAGTTCCTTGTGCTGAAATGGTTCGTTTTGTAAACTCAGGTACTGAAGCTACTATGGCAGCTATTAGACTTGCAAGAGGTTTTACAGGTAAAAATAAAATAGTTAAATTTGAAGGAGCTTATCATGGAGCTCATGATTATGTACTTGTAAAATCAGGTTCTGGTGCAGCATGTTTGCCTGATTCTGCAGGTATTCCAGAATCTACAACTCAAAATACTCTTTCTGTTCCGTTTAATGATGTGGAGGCATTAACACAACTGATTAAAGAAGAAGGAGAAAACATAGCTTGTATCATTGTAGAACCGGTTATGGGTAATATTGGCTGTGTAGAACCTACAGTTAAATACTTAAAATTCTTAAGAGAAATTACAGAAGAAAATGGCATAGTTTTAATCTTTGATGAGGTAATCACTGGTTTTAGACTATCTCATGGTGGTGCTCAAGAATATTATGGTATAAAACCAGATTTAGTAACCTTTGCTAAAGTTTTAGGTGGAGGATTTCCAATTGGAGCTTATGCTGGTAGAAAAGAGATTATGGAATTAATTGCACCTAATGGTCCAGTTTATCAAGCAGGTACATTTAGTGGAAACCCTATTTCAATCCAAGCAGGACTTTCTACTTTAAAGAAATTAGATTATCCATTTTATGGAGAATTATCTAGAAAAGGAGATTTATTAAGAAATAATATTTCAGATATTGTTGAAGATTTAAAATTAGATTTACAAGTTGTAGGTTTATCTTCAATGTTCCAAATTTATTTCAATCCAGATACTGTTTTAAATTATGAAATTGCTAAAAGATCTGATGTAAAAAGATTCTTAGTATACTTTAGGGACTTATTAAAGAATGGTGTATTTATACCACCAAGCCAGTTTGAATGTAATTTTATCTCAGGAGCTCACAGTGAAGAAGATTTAATAAAAACTTCAGAAGCTATTGAAAATGCTTTAAAGCTTGCTTGGGATTTGTAGTGTTTATTTGTAAGTGCTTTAAAGCTTGCTTGGGATTTGTAGTGTTTATTTGTAAGTGCTTTAAAGCTTGCTTGGGATTTGTAGTGTTTATTTCTAAGTGCTTTAAAGCTTGCTTAGGATAATTAATTATTTTTAATCTGAACTGAATTAATAGATTAACTTATTTAACTAAAAAAGCTTTATATAATTTGTAAAATAGATTATTTAATGAATTGATTTCATTTAAATTATTAAATTAGTTTAAATATTTTTGGGAGGAAAGAAAATGAAAATTATTGCATTACAAGGAAGTCCACGTATTGGTGGAAATTGTGACGTATTAATGGATGAAATGATTAAAGGTGCAGAAGAAAATGGTCATGAAGTAGTAAAACACTACCTTGAAAAAGAGGATATAGCATCATGTAAAGCATGTTTATTCTGTGCAGAAAACCCAGATTGTGTACGTGAGGATGATGGTAATAAAATCATTAATGAATTAGTTGCAGCTGATGGTGTAATCTTTGCAAGTCCTATTTACTACGGTCAAATGACTTCACAGGCTAAAACTATTATTGACCGTTTCTATGCAATCGGGCAAAATCCAGATAAAAGCTTAAGTGGTAAAGCAGCTCTTATTTTCACTGAAAACCAAGCTGAAGGAACTTACAAAGACTATATTGAATTAACTAAATTCTCTCCATTTACTTTTATGGGTTATGAAGTTATTGGTCATGTTGATGCTGGTACTGCTGGTCCTGCAGGTATCGTTGCAGAAGAACAAGAAGACAAATTAAAAGAAGCTTATGAATTAGGTAAACAATTTTAACTCCAACTTTCCATTGCACTCAGCATGTAAAATTTAGATTAAAAAATTTTTCTAATTCTTTTTTTACTTATTTTCTCTTATTTTTCCTAATTTTATTTTCTATTAAATTATTTTTACACTATTTTCTAATTTTATTTTCTATTAAATTATTTTTACACTATTTTTAGGGTCCTAGATTTTTTACATTTCTGCAAGCTTTTGTAGGGCTGTTTTTGTAGTGTAGCCTTGTAATGTGATGAGCCCTGCTAAAAATACATTTAAATATACGGTTCTTTTTACTGAATCATGTGTATATTTGTGTATATTCTCTCATGTTGAGTCCATCTTTGCATAATTTGAAGAAGTCTTCTATTTTACCCCTTATTGGTTTATATTTTTCCCAATTGTTTATTTTTTCTAAAAATTCGTTTTTTAGTCTTTTTAATAGTTTTTTAATCTTTTCTGTGTTCTTTTTTGGGTTAAATATCTCTAATTTGTAGTTGAATATTTGATTTAATTTTTTCATTTTCAT